>JAQWOA010000019.1 GCA_029246105.1 Woeseiaceae bacterium
CTTCTTAGCTACCTTCTTCTTAGCTACCTTCTTCTTAGCTACCTTCTTCTTAGCTACCTTCTTCTTAGCTTTGCGCTTAGTAGCCTTCTTCTTAGCTACCTTCTTCTTAGCTACCTTCTTCTTAGCTACTTTCTTCTTAGCTTTGCGCTTAGTAGCCTTCTTCTTAGCTACCTTCTTCTTAGCTTTGCGCTTAGTAGCCTTCTTCTTAGCTACTTTTTTCTTAGCTACTTTTTTCTTAGCTACTTTTTTCTTAGCTACTTTTTTCTTAGCTACTTTCTTCTTAGCTACTTTTTTCTTAGCTACTTTTTTCTTTGCAATAACTTTCCGCTTCTTCACGACTTTACGCTTCGAAGCTTTTTTACGAACCTTCTTTTTGGTAGCCATGCTATTTTTTCTCCGTGTCTGGTACCCGGAGTTGAGTATATACAACAAGACAAAAAACACCAATGGGCTAGTAGCTTGCGAATGAGTGTAGGAGTTTATAGTTCAGTCTATTATTTTCATTGGAATAGAAAACTATCGAACGGCAAAATTTTTTTTTTAAAAAATTATGAACGAAAAAATATTTTTAAAAAAATTTACTACCGAGAGAATTAAAATCAATGAAGTAAACTTATCTGTTCTACTTTCTTAGAAAATTTTATTGATAAAAGAATATGGACTTCTTGTTTAGAATAAAATTTCGCTAAAATTTTAATATTTTTTAACAACTGAAAACCTTATAAAGCCGTATATCCCAAGTATTTGGCGATATTTTCTCGACTTGTTGACATTGAAACGCGACTCCAAGTAGCTTGGGATCAAGTGAATTTCGGTGGTGCTTTAGAAAAGAGAAGCATCGGTCATAGTAACCACCTCCCATTCCGATTCGGTTATTAGAACTATCAAATGCTACTGTTGGAGTGACAACCAACTGTAGTTCTTGAGGGGAAATAAAATCTCCAAATGCAGGCTCCCAGATTGCTATTTTTTTTCTGCGTATTGTTGTGTCTGGTCTAATTTCACGAAACAACATTTCACCATCATTGTGTGTAATTGGTACAAAAATGCGCTTATTTGCGCGCCATCCCTGCTCGATGATAAACCGTGTATCAACTTCGTCACTCATTGGCAGATAACACGCGATAAGACTTGCCGACAAAAAGTCGTTTGAAGCTATAAGCTTTTTGCAAATCATATGTGACGCAAACCTTCGTTCTTTGAAGCTCATTTCACGTCGTGCAAATAATGCTTTTTTACGGATTTCAGGTATCAAATTAATTGCTATAAATGTGTTTTGATAAAGGGAGGCGCCTCCCGTCTGTGCCGTTACAAACCGTTGCTCTCGAACCAGAGCTAAAGGTGGGGACAACCGTGATTACAACAGGCTAACTGTCGAAACAGTTTTGCGCAAATGTGACCGACAGGCAGTGACCCCGAAATAAAAGATTAGGGTCGGGAGGATCCAGGTCTGCATCGAACACCACAGGAGGCGCCAATCTAATTTTTATGTATTTCTAATATGCGCCGATTAGAGATCGAGTTGCTGTGTGTCACTCAGAACATGATCAACACGGTCAGATATTATTTTAAGGCGATCACTTATACTGCCTTCAAGCTCCTGATCGCGCTCATTAGCACGGATGAGGTCGTTTGCCATATTTAGGGCCGCCATGACAGCAATGCGATCAAGGCCGACTATTCTACCGCTGTCATAAATCTCGCGCATTTTTTCATTTAGTATCTCAGCGGAATCAAGCAAATTTGTACGTTCGTTTGCAGGGCAAGCTACTTGATATTCTTTATCTAGAATCCTGACACTTACCTGAGCAGTTTTTTCGGTCATTCAGTGTACTCCGTACTTTGAATCAAGAGCCTTGCTCCATTGCTTTAAGTCGGCCGACCATTGCCTCAACTCGCGCCCGTACCTGTTCATTTTTCTGCAGTAATCCAGCACGCTCATTCGTCAATAAGTCCTGGCGTTGTTTTAAGGAGCAATTTTCGTCTTGAAGTTGATCACATACACTTACTAGTGCATCGACACGCTTTTCAAGTCGCTTTAGCTCATGTTCGAATTTTGAATTAATATGGTCGACCATGTAACCAATATAATCAGGCCTTTCTAGAGAATCAATCGTCGTTTGATAAAGAAGCGCTTCGACATAGTCAGAAAGAGCAGTCCATGGGATCATAAGAGATTGTTGGTAAAGAAGAAGGTTGGCATCTGAATGGATGAGAAAGTTGAATACGATATTCTTGAAGATTCTCTAAATCGGTGTGGTGCAAGCTGGGATGCTGCGCAAACTCATGGGCTTCTTACGGGTCGGCTGGCTATTGGTGGAGTTCCTGTGGGACCGGATTGGTTGCTTCAAGTGCTCGAGAATGTTGATGAGAACAATGCAATACGAAAGGAATGCGAAAAGCAGCTAGATATTTTGTATCAATCGACTTTTTGGCAACTATCAGAGCGTAAATCGGAATTCGTTCTCCTGTTGCCAGATGATGCAGAGAGTGTTGGTGTCAGAACGGAGGCACTAGCACATTGGTCAGAAGGATTCTTGCATGGTTTGGTTACAATTAAACATAGTGATACTTTAAAAAAACGACTGGCTTCTGAGCCTTTGTCAGAGATTATTAAAGATGTGCTACAGATTACTCAAGTGGAATTGAACGGCGAAATTAATAGTAAGGAACACGATGAGGCTTATTTTGAGATTGTCGAATATCTGCGTGTAGTTGCCCAATTGTGTTTCGAGGAATTGGCGGATATCCGTAATTCTAAACGTGAGGCGAAATGAATAGTGAAGAATTTAAAAAACGCCGTCGACAGCTGATGAGGATGGTTGGACAGGGCGGTATCGTTATACTACCAGCAGCACCTGTCAGGATGCGGAGCAGGGATGTTGAATACCGCTTCCGCCAAGATAGTGACTTTTTCTATATGACTGGATTTGCGGAGCCTGAGGCGGTTGCAGTGCTGATACCTGGCCGTGAGAAAGGGGAATATTTGTTGTTTTGTCGCGAGAGGAATAAAAAGCGAGAGCAATGGGATGGTTTGCGAGCTGGACAGAGAGGTGCGGTAGATCAATACGGTGCGGACGATGCTTTTCCAATCGAAGATCTCGACGATATATTGCCTGGCATTATGGAATCCTGTGATCGTGTTTATTACACGATGGGCATGTATTCAGAATTTGATTCGCGAATGGCTGATTGGGTCAATACGTTGCGCTCACGATTGAGGCGAGGTACACAGACGCCGCATGAGTTTGTAGCGCTTGATCATCTCTTGCACGATATGCGCCTTTATAAAAGTCGCAGCGAGATATCAGCATTGCGTAAGTCTGCCAAAGTCGCTGTCGAGGCACACAAACGAGCGATGCGAGTGACCCGGCCAGGATTATTTGAGTATGAGATTGAAGCTGAATTTATTCATGAGTTTCGCCAGAATGATGCTTCGAATTCTTATAGTCCAATTGTTGGTGGCGGCAAGAATGCATGTGTCCTTCATTATATTGATAACAATGCAGAACTGAAGGATGGCGATTTATTATTGATCGATGCAGGTTGTGAGCTCGACTATTATGCCTCAGATGTTACGCGGACATTTCCAATTAATGGAAAGTTTAGTCCGGAACAGTTGGCTGTATACGAAATTGTACTTGCTGCACAGGAAGCGGCAATCGAGAAAATCATAGTAGGCAATCATTGGAATGAACCACATGATGCGGCTGTTAAGGTAATTACAAAAGGTTTAAAGAAACTCGGTTTGCTTGAAGGTTCATTAGGAAGTTTAATTAAGACTGCAGCCTATCAGCCATTTTATATGCACCGTACTGGCCATTGGATCGGAATGGATGTACATGATGTCGGTGATTATAAAGTTGGTAATAAGTGGCGAATGCTCGAAGTAGGAATGGTTACAACAGTAGAACCAGGAATTTATATTGGTAACAATCGTAAGATTCCGAAAGCATTTCGTAATATTGGTATTCGTATCGAGGATGATGTTGCGATAAGCAATAAAGGACCAGATATTTTGAGCCGAGACCTCGTTAAGGAGCCAGATGCAATTGAGTCACTGATGAACGATGGATAATTAATGAGCAGCAAGATCGAAAATTACGATATTGTTATTGCAGGTGGCGGTATGATCGGCATGAGTCTTGCTTTAGCGCTCGCACCACTTAATTTGCGTATTGTTGTTGTTGAAGCGGTTGCACGTAAAGATGGCCAGCAACCAAGTTTTGATGATCGCTCCACTGCATTATCTCGAAGTACACAGCGAATGTTCGAAGCGATGCAACTTTGGGATAAATTCGTTATCTCGTCTACGCCAATCTATAAAATTCATGTGTCTGATAAGGGTCGCTTTGGTTTTTCGCATATTGACGCGAAAGAGACAGGTGTGGAGGCACTAGGTTATGTTGTTATTAACCGGGTCTTAGGCGAAATATTGCAATCCGAACTATCGGCTATGAGCAACGTCGATATAATCTGCCCGGCTCGAATTAAAAGTATCAAGCTTGGTCCTGATCAAGCTATTGCGAAAATTACATCTCATCAAAGCGAGCGTACATTATCTTGTAAATTACTCATTGCTGCAGATGGAGCAAAATCCAATGTCCGCGAAATGATGGGTGTTTCGGTACAAAAAAATGCTTATGATCAGCGTGCAGTAATTGGTAATTTGTTGCCGGAAAAAGCACTCTGTAATCACGCCTTTGAAAGATTCACTCCACAAGGACCACTTGCTATATTGCCCGTGATGGATGATCGAGCAGGATTTATATGGACAGTTTCTGAGAACGATGCAGATCGCATTCTTTCTCTAAGTGATGATGCTTTTCTGACTGAATTACAGAAAGAATTCGGATACCGACTTGGAAAATTTTCGCGAGTTGGCACTCGATCAGCTTATCCGTTGATATTGAGTAAAGCCGTCCGGCTGACTGCTACAAGAAGTGTATTGGTCGGTAATTCAGCGCATGGGTTGCATCCTGTTTCAGCGCAAGGCTTTAACCTTGGTATGCGTGATGTCGCTGCACTATGTGATTGTATAGCGGACATGCCATCTGGAACCATTGACCCAGGCGATTCGAATGTTCTTGATTACTATGCTGAATGGCGTCGTGCGGATCAAAAAAAGCTAGTGCATTTTACGGACAATCTCGTACGGCTTTTTGGTAGCACTCGTCCCGGATTAAGAACGCTGCGTAATATCGGAATGATCGGTTTCGATTTGATCCCCGGAGTGCGGCCAATGTTCGCAAAACATACAATGGGACTCGCCGGCGAGTTACCGCGTTTGTCGCGTGGCGTGCCGTTGCGATGAAAAGTCAGTTTAATATCACAATTATTGGTGCAGGCATTACCGGCTTGATGTTTGCGGCTTTATTAACTAGAGGACAGCATGCTGCTTCATTAAATATAAAATTAATTGATGCAGCTTCTCGGCCTACCTTCTTTTTGGCTAATGAAGTTTCACTTCGTGTGTCAGCTATTGCAAACGGCTCAGCGGAAATATTGAATTCGGTCGGAGCCTGGTCCCTCATTAAGCAAGAACGCGTTTCGCCATATCAGGCGATGCGTGTTTGGGATGAGAATGATAATCCCGATGGTGCTGCAGCGCTATGTTTTGATGCGGCAGAATTTGCTGTTCCGCAGCTAGGGTATATTGTTGAAAACGCCCTCATTCAGGATGCGCTGTTAAGAATTCTCGATGACAGCAATGTGACACTTAGTTTTGATACTAAAATTACAGCAATGCCGGAGGCAGACCTTGTCGTTGGCTCTGATGGTGCTCGTTCACTTATTCGTGAGCTTGCTAACATCAAAACTAATAAATGGCCATATCATCAAACTGCAGTGGTTACACATCTTAAATCGGAATACAAACATAAGGGAGTTGCGCGGCAGCGATTCTTGCATGACGGACCCCTTGGTATGTTGCCGTTAGCCGACGACCGAGTTTCTATTGTCTGGTCAACGAATCCGGATGAGGCATTACGGGTTATGGAGTTGTCCGATGATGAATTTGGTCAAATCCTTACAGATGCATCTGATGGTGTTCTTGGTAGGCTGACTGTGGCGGGCCCAAAGGGCGTATTTCCTCTTTGTGCTCAGCATGCGGAAAATTATGTTAAGACTGGTATTGCTTTAATTGGTGATGCCGCTCACGCTATTCATCCGTTAGCAGGTCAGGGTGCAAATCTGGGACTTCAGGATGCAGCAGAGCTCGCTGACGTAATTGACACGGCTATTAGTAATGGCTTACATCCAGGCGATCGTCCAGTTTTACGTCGTTATGAACGCGCTCGAAAGGGTCCTAATCTAACGATGTTGCATCTCATGACTGGTCTCAATCGATTGTTTACTTCAGATTCAGGTTTGATGGGAAAAATAAGAATGACTGGGATGCGAATATTTAATCGTAGTGGTCCAGTTCGGAAACATGCCGTTAAGGTAGCATTGGGGGTTCAGTAAGACTCATAAGGAAAGCAATGAATCAGTCTTTATTTACTGACTATTGTTTACTAGCAACAGGCGGCGCACTTGGCTATGATGCATACATTAATCAATAGCGTACACAGAAGAGACCTCGTTCAATCGAGGCGCCGAAGGCGCAACATGCCCGGAAACGCTCAGGCAAAAGGACTGAGTACGCTGATTAGCTCTGGAGAGTGGCTGAAATGGCCCACCGAAGGGGTATATGGCTTAATAAGCCATTGATCTCTCAGGTAGCAAAGGACAGAGGGGCGGCAGACCAGATGTGTCTGCCGCCTTTTATTTTGCAGAACCTGATGGATAAGAGCTAATGGGATCGAAAACAATACTTTTTGAAAAGCATAACGAAGCTGGTGCCCGCATCATTGATTTTGGTGGTTGGGATATGCCTCTTCATTATGGATCGCAGAAGCAAGAGCATCAGGCTGTGCGCCAGAATGCTGGTGTATTTGATGTCTCGCATATGACAATCATTGATTTATCGGGTGAGTATGTTCGAGCATTTCTGCAATATTTAGTAGCAAATGATGTCGCAAAATTACAGGATTTCGGTAAAGCTCTTTACTCAGTAATGCTGAATGCTGATGGCGGTGTTATTGACGATCTCATTATCTACTTCATATCGGATAACAATTATCGGCTCGTGGTTAATGCGGCAACTCGCGACAAAGATTTAGCTTGGATTAAAAATCAAGCCAAATCTTTTAATGTCATAGTCAACGAACGTGATGAGTTGGCGATGATCGCGGTTCAGGGACCGAACGCGCGACAACTTGCAGTTGATAGCATAGCTGTTGAACACAGAGATGCAGTATTGGCACTGAGGCCCTTTTATAGTCTTAAGGCAGGCAACATGTTCATCGCTAGAACAGGTTATACGGGTGAGGATGGATGGGAACTTTGTATGCCAGCTGCTGAAGCTCTAGAGGTCTGGGATCAATTAATTTCCAGGGGTGTCGCACCTTGCGGTCTTGGTGCCCGAGATACGCTTCGCTTGGAAGCAGCGATGAATCTTTATGGAGCTGATATGGATGAGTCTGTTTCGCCACTTGAGAGTGGCCTTAATTGGACTATCAGCTGGGAACCAATAGAGCGAGATTTTATTGGTCGTGCTGCGCTTGAGAAATTACGTAATTCTCCGGATAGGCGACGATTCGTTGGCTTATTATTGCAGGATAAGGGCGTACTAAGAAATCATCAAAAGGTTGTTGTTCAAGGAATTGGTGAGGGTGAAATTACAAGTGGGGGATTTTCGCCGAGTATAGGAAGATCTATTGCTTTAGCTCGCTTACCAGCTGGCGATTACGATCGTGCAACAGTTGAAATCAGAGGCAAACTTTTGAAAGTTCGCATCGTTAAGACGCCTTTTGTTCGTAATGGAAAAATTAAAATTGATATTGAGGGATAGGTTTTATGAATGAAATACCCAGAGACCTTTTTTACACTAAAGAACATGAGTGGTTACGTTGTGAAGATGGCGGGATAGTAACTATAGGTATTACAGATCATGCCCAGGCTGCATTAGGCGATTTAGTTTATGTAGAACTTCCAGAGATAGGTCAAGATATTGACGAGGCTGGTGAGATGGCTGTCGTTGAGTCGGTCAAAGCTGCTTCAGATGTTTACTCTCCTATAAGTGGAAGAGTTTTAACAGTTAACGAAGAACTGGCGGACGTCCCTGAGAAAATCAATTCTGATCCCTATGGTGATGGTTGGATAGTTCGTATGAAGCCAATGAATAATATTGATGAGAGTAGGTTGATGTCTCCAGATAGTTATCAACAATTTATCAACGATTTAGAAGACTGAGATTAACAATGCCTTTCATACCGCACACAGAAAAAGACACGCGTGAAATGTTGCAAACAATTGGCGTTAATTCTATTGATGATCTTTTTGATGAAATTCCTACTGAACTTAAAATAGATCAATTAGAGCATGTTCCAGGAGCGCTTAGTGAGATGGAAGTTTCGCGTTTCATGAAACAGCGGGCCAAGATAGATGGCTCTCCAATGTGCTTCATTGGTGCCGGTGCTTATGAGCACCACATTCCGACTGCTGTATGGGACATCGCAACTCGTGGGGAGTTCTACAGTGCTTACACACCGTATCAGGCGGAAGCGAGCCAAGGAACGTTACAAGTGATCTATGAGTATCAAACGATGATTACTCAACTCACGGGGCTTGATATCAGCAATGCATCACTTTATGACGGAGCTTCTGCATTGGCTGAGGCATCACTGATGGCAGTTCGAATTAATCGTCATGTTAAGAGTGGTCGCGTTCTACTGGCGCCGGGCGTAAATCCAATTTATGAGCAGGTCGCATCAGCAATCGCTGGTGCTCAAGGACTAACATTTGAACGACTTCCCACAGATATAACAACTGGCAATGTTGATTTTGATTTATTACCGAAGGACAGTGATCCAGTTGCTGTAGTTCTTCAGCAACCATCGTATATCGGAACATTAGATGATGTTAATCGCCTAACTGATTGGGCGCATGCCAACGGTGCATTGATGATTAGCGTTGTTAATCCAATATCTTTGGCACTGTTAAAAGCGCCAGGACACTGGGGTTCAGAGGGTGCTGATGTTGCGATAGGTGAAGGACAGCCTTTGGGTATACCAATGTCTTCTGGCGGACCATATTTTGGCTTCATGACTTGTAAAAAAAAGTATGCACGACAGATGCCAGGTCGAATTGTTGGACGTACAACAGACTTGGATGGGAACCTTGGTTATGCACTGACGTTGCAGGCACGTGAGCAGCACATTAGGCGCTCAAAAGCGACTTCGAATATCTGCACTAATCAGGGATTAATGGTTACAGCTGCTACGATCTATATGTCTTTACTTGGTTATGAAGGACTAGTGAACGTAGCAAAGACCTGTCATCACAATACTGCATTACTCGCCGATGGTCTTTCGGCCATTGATGGAGTCGAAAGATTGTTCGAAGGGCCGTTTTTCCATGAGGTTGCTTTAAAGTTGGATCGACCGATTTCATCATTATTGGAGATATTGGCAAATCGCAACATTCTAGCTGGTTTAGATATAACGTCTTTCGTTGGTTCGGATGCGTTGCTTATTTGCGCGACCGAAACAAAAACTCAAGAAGATATTGAAGTATTTATTACGGCATTTTCTGAAGCAATGGCTTCGGTAAATACAAATAGCGCATAGTAGAGGACTGAATGAATAGTCATGTAAAAAGTGAATTGATATTTGATAAGTCTCGTAATGGGCGACGAGCTTTTGCACAGGCACCAAATGCTGTAAAGGCATCCAAGATTCCATCGAAATTGATGCGAAATGATAAACCACGTTTACCAGAGGTGTCCGAACCACAGACTGTTCGACATTTTACGCGTTTATCGCAGTTGAACTTCTCAATCGATACACAATTCTATCCATTAGGTTCGTGCACAATGAAACATAATCCACGAGCATGTAATGCGTTGGCGTTATTACCTGAATTTGCTGGACGACATCCTCTTGGGCCCATATCACACGGACAAGGCTTCATGTCTTGCATGTTTGAGTTGCAGGAAATGTTAAAAGATGTCACGGGCATGAAAGGTGTTTCGTTGACGCCAATGGCTGGTGCACAAGGGGAATTGGCAGGAGTTGCGATGATAAAGGCATATCATGAGGCTCGTGGCGATCATGAACGTACCGAAATTATATGCCCTGATGCGGCCCATGGGACAAATCCAGCGACTGCGATGATGTGTGGGTGCCAGGTGGTCGAAGTTCCTACGGGCCCAGAAGGTGATATTGATTTTGATGCGTTAAAATTGGCAGTTGGTCCAAAGACGGCCGGCATTATGCTCACGAATCCTTCAACACTGGGTGTTTTTGAGCGTCGCATCAAAGACGTTGCGGATCTTATTCATGGTGCTGGTGGCTTGCTATATTATGACGGCGCTAATCTTAACGCTATTCTTGGCAAAGTTCGGCCGGGCGATATGGATTTTGATGTAATTCATATGAATTTGCACAAGACATTCTCAACACCACACGGCGGCGGCGGCCCGGGCTCGGGTGCTGTTGGTGTGAACGATCGATTGCTACCATTCATGCCCATACCGATTGTTGGCAGTAAGCAGGTTGAAGGAAAGACTCTTTACGATTGGCTTTCTGAGGATGATTTACCACAAAGTATTGGTCGGCTGTCTGGTTTTATGGGCAATGCAGGCGTTTTGCTTCGAGCTTATGTATATATGCGTATGCTTGGTTGCGATGGTATGAAACGTGTTTCCGAATTCGCTACGCTCAATGCAAATTATCTTTCTTCAAAGTTGCAGGAGGCTGGCTTCGAGCTAGCTTTCCCGGCGCGACGGGCAAGTCATGAGTTTATTGTCACACTAAAACATGAGGCACGGTCTCTGAATCTAACGGCAATGGACTTTGCTAAAGCGCTTTTGGATAAGAATTATCACGCCCCAACGACTTATTTTCCATTACTGGTACCTGAGTGCCTACTCATTGAGCCAACTGAAACGGAAAGTAAGGAAACGCTAGATAATTTTGTAACCGCAATGATTGAAATCGCAACTGCAGCTAAGAAGGGTGTTGAGTTCAAGGATGCACCATACACTATGCCAGTGCGAAGATTAGATGACGTGAAGGCAGCCCGACAATTGGATCTAGCCTACCAGCCCGAATAAAAGCGTCTAGAAAATATGATTTAGGTATTCGAGTATATGTTTAAATTTTTTTGAAAAAAGTAATCTGCAACTTCATGTACTTACATATTTATTTTAACCACTAAATTTTAGGAAAATTATGACAAAGATCAGAATTCTGATCATAGCCTCATTGTTGTTTGTAAGTATGGCAGGCATGGCTGCAGAAGATACTGCTTGGGCAGAAACACTTGAACGCATATCTTCAAGTGTTGTTTCGATTCGGGTTGATAGCACTCGTGCTTTTGATACTGAGTGGAATACCTCGTCTCAGGCGACTGGTTTTATCGTCGACGCTGAGCGCGGCATTATTCTTACAAATCGGCATGTTGTGACACCTGGGCCAGTTACTGCTGAAGCAGTCTTCAGGAATAATGAAGAAGTGCGACTAAAGCCGATTTACAGGGACCCTGTCCATGATTTTGGGTTTTATCGTTATGATCCCACTGAGTTAAAATATATTAAGCCCACTGAATTACCATTGGCACCTGAGGCTGCAGGTGTTGGTATAGAAATTCGCGTTATTGGTAATGATGCTGGTGAGCAACTTTCTATCTTGGCGGGTACTATTGCGAGACTTGATCGACAGGCGCCAAATTATGGTCGTGGTAAATATAACGATTTTAATACCTTCTATTATCAAGCAGCTTCTAGTACTTCGGGCGGATCTTCTGGTTCGCCTGTTATTAACATTGATGGTGAGGTTGTTGCTTTAAATGCTGGCGGAGCCAGCTCTGCTGCTAGTAGTTTTTTTCTTCCACTGGATCGTATTGACCGAGCTTTGCAGGAAATACGGTTTGACCGCGTAGTCACTCGAGGTACATTGCAAACGACTTTTAAGAGTAAGCCGTTTGATGAGTTACGGCGCTTAGGCTTAACGTCAGAATTTGAGCGTCTCGCCCGAATGAAGGACGAAGAACAAACTAGTATGTTGGTGGTTGATCAAGTTATTCCAAATTCACCTGCAGCCAACAAGATAGCCCCTGGCGATATTTTGATTCGTATAAATGGTCAAATAATTACTGAATTTGTGATGCTCGAGGCTATTCTTGATAGTAAGGTTGGTGAAAATATTGAAATCGAAATTGAACGCGGAAGTAGGCATATCGTTCAAACGGTCATGGTCGATGATCTACATGCAATAACACCAAATGAGTATCTGGAATTTGGTGATGGTGTCGTCAATACCTTGTCTTATCAACAAGCTCGACATTACAACCGACAGCCTAGGGGCATCTATGTAGCCAACCCTGGTTATCTTTTGTCAAAAGCAGCCATTCCTCGCGGTGCTGTCATTGTTGAGATGGATGGCGAGCCAGTGGAGGATCTGGATGATTTCGAGATGGTGTTGAGTGAGCTTGCCGATGGAGAACGTGCTCTTGTTCGTTATGTCACCATGGAGAATCCACAGAATTCTATAGTGCGTCTTTTGGAAATGGATCGTGTTTGGTTTCCTATAAAGCGATGTATTCGAGATGATGATATAGGTAACTGGCCATGCCGCTCGATCGCAGATGGTCCGTCGCCAGCGACCGTCGAATTTGGAAGTACAAAACTAAATAATTATGATGACCCACGTCTACAAAAAATTGCCCCATCACTAGTTGTTGTAACGTTTGATCTTCCGTATGCATTATCGGGTGTCTCGGAACGGCACTATTACGGTACAGGATTGATTATTGATAAAGAAAGTGGATATGTTGTAGTTGATCGTAATACGGTTCCAATAGCTATCGGTGATGTAAATATTACATTTGCTGGCTCTCTTGAGGTTGACGCTAAGATCGTGCAGTTACATCCATTGCATAATTTCACAATTATTTCATACGATCCAAAAAGTATTGGTAATACACCAGTCGAAAGCGCTGAATTTAATACAGCGCCTCTTATGCCGGGTGATGATATTTTAGTAGTAGGCATCAAGCCTGATCATCAACTTATACATCAGGAAAGTAAGGTGTCATCAGTAGATCCATTGTTACTACCGTTATCAAGAACATTGCGTTTCCGTGACTCGAATATTGAGGGAATTGACCTCGTTACTCCACCGACGGAATTTGACGGTGTATTGGTCGATGATAAAGGCCGTGTTTCGGCGAGCTGGTCGAGCTTTTCAGTGAATTCGGGCACCGAAGCAGTTCAGTTTAATAGAGGCGTTGGTAGTGAGGTAATCCAGCAATTTTTGAATATAGTTCGTGATGATCGACCCTTCTATTCATTGGAAGCCGAGTTCATCTATATGCCATTGTTTGCAGTACGTAAAATGGGTGTTAACGAAGAGTGGATTGCTCGACTAGAAAAAAATAATCCGATGCGCCGCCGCGCTTTAAGTATTACGCGATTGGTTGCAGATACTTCTGCATCAGAATTACTTAAGAACGGTGACATCGTTTTAGCAATAGATGATGATGTTGTTACCTCTTATCGAGCCTTAGAGAATGCCGCACAAAAACCTGAAGTATTAGTAACTATATGGCGGAATGATAGCGTCCATGAGGTGTTAGTCAAAACAGCTGTATTGAATGGTCGCGGCATAGACAGAGCTGTTTCTTGGGCGGGTGCGTTATTGCAAGATCCGCATCGGGCTATGGCGGCTCAACGGGGCATTGCCACTGATGGTGTTTACGTTGCTTATTTTAGTTATGGATCTCCAGCGACACGTTATGGCCTTTGGGCTGGACGCCGAGTTGTTGAAGTAAATGAGATTGCAACACCAAACCTACAAGCGTTTATCAATGCAGTTAAAAATATCGAACATCGAGAATCAGTTCGTCTGAAAACCGTTACCTGGAATGGAGCGGTAGAAGTCATCACTTTGAAAATTGACAATCAATATTGGCCGCCTTATGAGATTCGTCGCAGTGATGATGGATGGAAGCGTACTGATTTTGGTTCTTAAGCAACGGTTTTATTTGTTTTTGTGCACTCCCTTATGCGCAGATATTATATAAATTTCAAGCTTAAGAAATGAGTGGATTTATATGGATGATAAGCTGATAAAAATTAATTGAGGAGTGGAAATGAAATCAGTATTCATAATGTTTGTAACAATTATTCTTGTTGGTTGCGCGAGCGGTTCGGCCCTTTTGACTGGTCAAGTTAGGTCAGCAATTGAAGACTACAATACTGTGATTATATTGACGGAGATGCCAGAAAAAGCAGAGCAGATAGCGATAGTCAGAGCATCTTCCGGTATGGGTTTAACGCAGCAACGAAGTCTTGATTACGCAGTTGATGAATTAAAAAAGCAAGCTGCTAAATTTGGTGCAACCGCTGTAGTAATTACTGAGCGTGATACGATAGCACCTAATAGACTGCCTACAGAAATTGTCGAAGGAATTGCTGTCTATGTAGAATAATTTTGATTGAGTTAATTAACCGCTAATTTGGTAGGTGGTTGCTTCATCAAATCTTCTTCTCGTTCATTTGCTGCAGTTAACTAAACAGGACACTACCATCTTAATATTCTTGCAATATTAGATATTTAGGCGTATTTCTATATCTCAAAAGAACTAGGGGGGGAATATTATTATGAGAAATGTATTAACGATATCCATGTTGTTTATCTTAGGGGGATGCGCCGCTGCTCCATCCAGCATCCAGCCAGCATCTGTATCAAGAATTCCTTACACCACCATGGGTTGTAAAAATTTAGAGATGTCGCTTACGCAAGAAATAAGTAACTTAGAGGGGTTGTCAGGCGAACAACGCTCATCTAGAAATTGGGATATTGCTCTCAATCTACTTATTATTCCTGGATTTGGTGCTTTGACAGAGGATCAGGAAGATGAAATAGCCCAAAGTAAAGGTAAAATTATTGCTATGCAGGACGAATTTACAACGCGCTGTGTCGAAGATAGTTGATGGACTGAACTTAAGTTCAATCAGATATGATTGAGGATCATTATAAGCGTATCCTCTATATTAAATAACGAAGTGAAAATTCATTAAAGAAGAGGCCAATGGGCCTCTTTTTTAATTTTTTAAGGTATATAGGCTTAATGCAATTTTTTAAAATACTGATATGAACTTTCTTGCTTCACCTATTGGTGTATTCGCAATTCTCACTATTGTTGCTATCGCAGCTGTCATGTATGAGCCAGCTAAATACGTTGGTGTTTGGCGAGAGCTCGCTAAGCTGTATGAAACTGATAAACAGCCGATATCTGTCACTTTTAAAGGTGAGAGTATTAAGGTCGGACGGCTTGATTTTTCACAGGTTGATATTGCATTGAATGACGATGGATTCTGGATTCTTCATGTTGGCATTAGTCCTCAGAAAGCACCAGCTTGTATTCAGGTGCCCTGGAATTGCGTTCGTTATAGGCAAGAAAAACAGAACAGGCAGAATTTTCAGATACGAGGAAGAAAACCGATCGAGCTGTGGGTAGCGTCGGAGCTGGGTACAGCTATGCAACGCCGTAGCGAACGTTACACACTTGAAGACGAATTAGAATGAGAGCTACACCATACCGTCTTTTTTTTGATAACTTTATTGGCTAAGAGCCTATAGGGATAGAGTAATAAGTCAGTATAAATTACCGACAAAGGTTTTTGAAATTGGGGGGGCAGTTATGGATAGTCTAGCGAAAGCCGAAATTGAGCTAAATAAGCTCCGAATTGTTATGAAAAAACTTTTCATACTCTTAAGCCTATCCATCCTGTGTTTGTTCTCTAGTTTTAGCTGGAGTGCAGAGACCAAAGTTGAAGCAGGCCAACAAAAATCAGGAAGCGAACTCAATTTTCCTGATTACTCTCCTTTAGGTCAACGGATAGCAAATGGCGAGTCTGTTAAAGCTAAGGTCTTTTTTTGGATAAAAGCCGATGGGACTATCGGCTCTACTAAAAGAGGTTGGAGAAGAGTTCCTAAATCCAGTAGGCATTTGGTTTATTTGGATAGAAATAAAGCCGAACAAGCTGTCCAAGATTCTTCTAAGTCGCCTGAAGAAAGAGCACAAATAGAAAAACAGAGAAGCAAGGAAGAAATGAGAAACGTAAGCACATCTCATTTTGTTGGTCGGCGCTTCACTCAGAGCAGTAAACATTACATTGGCGAAAAATATAACGGCTACCCCCATGGAAAAGGAACTTATACTTTACCTAACGGGGATCAATACATCGGTAATTTTCATCGTGGTAAGAGTAATGGATTTGGCACTTATACGTGGGCTAGTGGTGATAAATACGTCGGAGGCTGGTGGGAAGGATTTAAATCCTTCCGGGGCACTTATACGTGGGCTAGTGGTAATAAATATAAGGGTCAGTGGAGGTATAGTCAAAGACACGGACATGGAACTACCACTTATACTGATGGAACCATTGAGGAAGGTTTTTGGGCATATGATGAACTTACTGACTTAACTGGGCCTAATTGTTCTGACAGAGCAGACAAATACAGCGCGTTTTCTTGGCACAACTGCATTGGCTACCGAATGATTGACGGGTTTTACGAAAAAGATCATCTCGGTTGGTATCAGAACGGCCAAGCTAACGGTGAAGGATTTTCCTCAGATGACGTATACGTAAAAGAAACTAGGACCCCATACAGAGCAGATAGAAAGGATGAGAGGTATTACGTAGGAAACTTTAAGAATGGAAAAGCTGAAGGACAAGGCACTTCAACTTGGGAAGTTGATCATGTATACACCGGTGAACACAAAGACGGACAACCACATGGGCAGGGCTCTGAGCGCTTTCCTAATGGCGATAAATATGTAGGCGAGGTTAAGAATAACACTAGAGATGGAAAAGGAACTTATACTTGGCCTAATGGCGATAAATACGTCGGGTGGTATTTGAATAACAAACGACACGGACCTGGAAAAAGAACAAACATTAATGGGTCTAATTACGAAGGCGAGTATAAGAATGGTGAACTTGTTAAAGGGATTAAGACGTGGGCTAATGGCAGTAAATACATAGGTCAGTTCAAGGATAGCGAAAGTCACGGGGTAGGTAATTTTTACAGGACTGATGAATCCATGATGGGGGGTATATGGAAAAATGATGAACCTCTAGAAGTCTATTCTGGTTACAAATGTAGTGGAGATTCTGCTTCTTGGTCTGATTGTATAGGTACCCTTACTCTCGCTAATGGAATTCAATTTATTGGCAAGTTTCTTGACGGTAAGACTTCCGGTAAAGGCACCCTCATTTTTCCTGATAGTCGTCCTATGCAATTTGTCGTTGAGCCAACAGAACAAGAACTAGTTACTTCTAGCTATGAAAAAGATCCTGCTATTGGGGATATTGTGCAAACTAAATATTTTGAGGTAACTGTTAATTCTGCATACTTCCGTGATTGGATTGGAAGCTTCTCAGATCGAACAGTTCCAGGGCCAGAAAACAAGTTTTTAGTTATTGAAGTTAACTATAAAAATACAGACAATGAAGCAAGGGTTCTAATGGCCGGGGCGCTTGTGGTGCGAGTTGATGGTAAGGAATTTCTTTTTGACCAGCCAGAGGTAGTTTTTGCAAAGGGGTATATAGCATTTGATTCGCTCAACCCAATGGTTACTAGAGAAGGTAATGTTGTCTTTAAGGTTCCAGAAGTACTTAAAGGAGATATTTTTTATAGACCTGCAAGAAGTACCGAGTTAATAAAATTAAAATGACTCCAGCAGCTTCGGCGATGACTAACAAAATTTGATTGGCCTAGGTGGACCTAATGTGCTGGAGTAATTTAGTTAGTCATTCCACTTAATTCTGCGGCGAGTGCTTCCCACGTGGTGATGGGTAACTCGCAATGGGTGCCAATACATTTATAGGCTATCGATTCACCTTCATGCGCCACTTTATCGGCTAATGCACCCGGTAGGTTTTCCTCGTTCGCATCGATCGCGAAAATCATCCGTTGTGGCGCATATAACTTTATTGCGGAGTCGCGCCAATACTCAATCTCCTTAGTTTCGCCGCGAATCACAATAATCTCTGGGTGATGTAGATATTCCTCCAGCGCAGTTATTAAACTGACATGGGCATGCGGATAATTTTCAATACTTTGCCAAGTGCTCTTAAGCGTCCGTTCAGCGGCGTCTAGGTAGCGCACTTCGCCTAACAGGAATCCCAGCCGCTGCAATGCGAATGCAGCTATTCCGTTGCCTGATGGTAAAGCTTCGTCCGCTATTGATTTGGGCCGATGAATTAGAGTTTCATGATCATTAGCAGTGAAATAGAAAGCACCTCTTTCAAGATCCTCGAAATGCTCGAGCATCGAATCTGCCAATTGTATAGCGAACGATAGATTTTCTGTTTCCCAGTTTGACTGAAGTAGCTCCAGAAGTGCATCGAGCATAAATGCATAATCATCAAAGTAAGCCTGAAAACGAGCTTGCCGGTCCTTGTAGCTGGCATACAATCGATTATTCTTAATCAAGTTTTTTCTCACAAAATCAGCAGCTTTTGTGGCTGCCAAAATAAGATCTGGCCTATTTAATAAACGACCCGAAATTGCGAGACCCCTTATAGATAAGGCGTTCCATGATGTCAGTTGTTTTTCATCACGCTCAGGCGCGATGCGAGTCTCGCGCTCGGCCAGAAGGATTTTTTTTGAACGTTCGATCGCAGCAAGGTCTTTTTTATCTTCGATTGGCGCATGCACAGTGAAGTGCCATTGCCCTTCAAAATTCGCATCCGTATCCAAACCAAAGTGATTTGCAAATACGATGTAATCATTACCTAGCAGTTTTTTAACTTGCTTCGGTGTCCATAAGTAGTAGGTACCTTCTTTACCTTCTGAGTCCGCATCAAGCGACGAAAAAAATCCACCATTGTCCGCTAGCATATCAGCGAGCATCCAATCAGCTGTCGCATTCGCTGTATCAAAGAATAATGACTCACCGGTTGCGATTGCTGCTTGTGCGTAAGAGGCCAGCAATGGACCATTGTCATATAGCATTTTTTCGAAGTGGGGAATTTGCCAATATTTATCGACTGAGTAACGACAAAAGCCTCCTCCGATATGATCAAAAATTCCTCCGTTGGCCATGCGAGTTAGTGTTAATGTCGACATAAGAAGTGAGTCAAGATCTGGTTCAGCGTCGTTGGCGCTAGCACTCCAATGACGTAGAAGCCTGTCTATTGTGGTTGCGTGAGGGAATTTAGGCGCTGGGCCAAAGCCACCAAAGTCTCGGTCGAAGTTTTGCGCAAAAGTATCTCGAGCTTTTTGTATTGGCACAGTGTTAAGAATAACGTCCTCATCACCACAGCTTAAGTCTATTTTCTTGAGTACATCTATCAATTGATTGCTTTGCGCATGCACCTGATCACGCTGTTTTTCATAGTACACCGCAACTTTCTCTAGTAAATCTGAAAATGCAGGCATGCCATGACGAGCCTCATTTGGAAAGTAGGTACCGCCAAAAAATGGTCGTTGGTTTTCTCCATCGAGAAACATAGTTAGAGGCCAGCCTCCAACACGCTGTGTTAGGAGTTGATGGGTGGTTTGATAGATTTTGTCTACGTCAGGTCGCTCCTCACGATCAACTTTAACGTTGACGAATAGACGATTCATGACTTCAGCTATTGCATCATCTTCAAAAGATTCATGCGCCATAACATGACACCAATGACATGCAGAATAGCCTATCGATAGTAGTATTGGCTTTTTTGTTTTTTGAGCCTCCTCAAAGGCCTCATCTCCCCAAGGAAACCAGCTTACAGGATTGTTAGCATGTTGCTGCAGATATGGACTGGACTCTCCGGCGAGACGATTGGACATTTATTTGGCTCCTTTAGTGATGACCACTATGACGAAGTCTGGAAACTGATTATGATACGTATCTTAACTCGATGACTGGCAGGATTTTATGCTGACATACCCCGAAATTGATCCGATCATTTTTGGACTTGGACCACTCAAAATTCGCTGGTATGGCTTAATGTATGTCATCGCTTTTTTGTTCGCTTGGTGGTTAGCAAAGCTTCGTTGCCAACGTGCTGATTCTCCGGTTAACTCTGAGCAGGTCGATGATCTTCTTTTCTACGGCATGCTTGGTGTAATTGTTGGCGGTCGTGTCGGTTATGCAATTGTCTATGGCTGGGGTCAGCTTACCAGTGATCCACTATACTTATTTAAAATTACACAAGGTGGCATGTCATTCCATGGTGGACTTGTTGGAGTAATGACGGCAATGTGGTTATATGGTCGAAAGCTCGGTCATTCCATTTGGAGAATGACGGATTTCGTTGCACCTATTGTGCCGCTTGGCCTTGGTTTTGGGCGCGTAGGAAATTTCATTAATGGCGAGCTCTGGGGGAAGCCTACAGATGTTGCTTGGTCATTCATTGTGAATGGCGTATCTGTGCATGCATCGCAGCTTTATGAGGCCATTCTCGAGGGTTTCCTATTATTCTTTATCTTGTGGTTTTACTCATCCAAACCAAGGCCATATCTCGCTGTTTCAGGATTATTCTTATTACTTTATGGCATCTTCCGTTTCTCAGTCGAGTTTTACCGTATTCCAGATGCCCATCTTGATTATCTGGCTTTGGGTTGGGTTACGATGGGGCAAATTTTGAGTCTTCCAATGATTTTGGCTGGATTTATGTTCGTCATCATGGCTTATCGGTCGACAGAGGTGAAATCCTAATATGCGTCAGTATCTTGATCTTATGCGTCATGTGCGGGACAACGGCACTTTTAAGGAAGATCGCACTGGTACTGGTACGGTTAGCGTATTTGGTCATCAAATGCGTTTCGATCTTAGTGAAGGGTTTCCTCTTGTTACCACTAAGAAGCTTCACCTACGCTCTATTATCCATGAATTGTTATGGTTCTTAATGGGCGATAGCAATGTTAAATATTTGAAAGACCATGGTGTTTCGATCTGGGATGATTGGGCAGATGAGGATGGCGATCTGGGGCCTGTTTATGGTGTGCAATGGCGTAACTGGCCAACACCTAATGGAGGTTCTGTTGATCAGATATCGCAAATAATGCAGCAGCTTCGTGAAACACCACAATCCAGACGCATTATACTAAGTGCATGGAATGTTGGGGAAATTGAGAACATGGCATTGCCGCCATGCCATTGTTTATTTCAGTTTTATGTTGCTGATGGTAAATTATCCTGCCAGTTGTACCAGAGAAGCTGCGATATTTTTCTCGGCGTACCTTTCAATATTGCGTCTTATGCATTGCTCACACATATGCTAGCTCAACAAGCAGATCTTGAAGTTGGTGACTTTGTTTGGACTGGCGGCGACTGCCATCTGTATTCCAATCATTTGGAGCAAGCAGATAAACAACTTAACCGCGAGTTGTTAGCTTTACCGCAATTAGTTATTAAACGTAGGCCAGATAGTATTTTTGACTATCAGTATGAGGATTTTGAGATCATGAATTACGATCCTCATCCACACATCAGAGCTGCGGTTGCGGTTTAATAGGCACATTTATGATTAGCATCATTGTTGCTGTGTCGACGAACAATGTGATTGGCGCGCAGGGTAGGCTGCCCTGGAGAATCTCGCATGATTTGAAGCGATTTAAGGCACTAACGATGGGCAAGCCCATCATAATGGGTCGTTTGACATGGGAGTCTATTGGCAGATCATTGCCGGGGCGTCAGAATATTGTGATTACTCGGCAGTCAAGCTTTGCTGCAGATGGATGCGACGTAGTTACTTCAGAAGCTGCAGCGATCGCTGCTGCGGGTGATGCTGAGGAGATCATGGTGATCGGTGGCAGCCAGATTTATGATTTATTTCTGCCAAAGGCTAAACGACTATATCTGACGCGTGTTCATGCAGATGTAGAAGGCGATGCGTTTTTTCCTGAAGTTGTTGAGGATACGTGGAGGCTTACTAATTTAGAAAAGCATGCCGCGACTGATGTGAATCAGTTTGCTTTTGAGTTTAGGACTTACGAACGAGTAGATTGTCCATTGACTTGAGTTACTTGTGGAATATGGCCATCTAATTTAACGGCGGTAAGTTGTTGGCCCCAAACGCAACCAGTGTCAACGCTGATGAGGTTTGGTGTCACAATTAAGCCGAGCTGTGACCAGTGTCCAAAGACTATTCGCGCTTCAGCAGTAGCCCGATCTTTAGCAATATACCAAGGCAGTAGATTTTTTCTTGCGTGTTGCGGCGATCCATTGTATGTGAAATTTAATCGATTGTTTGTTGTGATCATACGCATACGAGTCAGGCAATTAATTATAAATCGAAGCCTTTCGTAACCATGTGATTTCTCAGACCAGGAAGTTGGAGTATTGCCGTACATTTTTTCTAGCAATTTTGGAAAATCACCATTTTGAAGTTCATCTTCAACTTCAGCAGCACATGCCATGGTCTTTTTTACTGACCACATTGGATGAGTTCCGGCATGAACCATCATCGTATTCAGCTCTCTGTCATAGTGTGCCAGTTTGCGGTGCCTTAGCCACTCACAAAGCTCATCAGCATCAGGTGCATCGAGTAGATTCTGGAGCGAACCAGAACGCTTTTCAGCTTCAGGAGCACTTGCTCTAAGTGCTAATAGATATAGGTCATGGTTACCCAGCACAGTAATTGCAGATTTGCCCAGTTCCTTTATATAGCGTAATGTTTTCAGTGACTTAGGGCCTCGATTTACTAGGTCACCGACAAGCCAGATTGTGTCGTGAGGTGGGTCGAATTCCAATATATCAAGCAGCCGTCGAAGCGGATCATAGCATCCATGAATATCACCGATCGCGTATACTGCCATGTGGGTTCGCTTAATTCAGTAGCCCAGGGACGGCAAGCGTAAATGGCGCGATAGGCGCGTCAAATGTAATACCGCCGTCCGCTTCCATGCGATATATGCCCTGCATAGCACCGACTGGTGTTTCGAGTATTGCGCCGCTGGAATAGCGAAATTCTTCACCGGGGTTTAGGTATGGTTGCTCGCCGACGACGCCATCTCCGTCAACTTCTTGTATCTTGCCGTTGGCGTCTGTGATAATCCAGTGACGACTTATCAGCTGTGCTGCCACATTGCCACTGTTTGATATCGTAATGGTATAAGCGAATACATAGTGATCAGCGCCTGGCTCGGATTGATCATCAATATAGCTGGTCGCTACCTGGATTCTGATGTCACATTTAGTTTCTTGCATTGCGATATTCTAACCGAAGCGACTGGCGAGATGGTTGCTGAGTTCAATATATTTCAGAATGCTAATTTGCTCGGGTCGCAGCCCAGAATCGATATTAACGGCTTCAAGATCTGCTGCCTCAACGACATCTCTTAGAGAGTTGCGTATAGTTTTACGACGCTTCATGAATGCGCTGACAACAATTTTTGATAACAACACATCATCTTGAATGTCGAATGTATTTGGTGGCAAAGGACTGAGTTGAACGACAGCCGATGTGACATTTGGAGGTGGGTCAAAAGCTGACTTATCGACGTTAAATAACGAATCAATATTGAGATGGCAGCCTAGCATGATTCCTAATCGACCATAGGCTTTGGTGCCTGGTGTAGCTACCATCCGATCCACAACTTCCTTCTGTAGCATAAAGTGCATATCGATAATGTAGTCTCTGAACTTCAATAGATGAAAGAGTAACGGGGTAGAAATATTATAAGGAAGATTTCCAACAATACGGATACCGTCCCCCAGTGTCGAATAATCAAATGACAGCGCATCAGCCTCATGAATACTCACAGTCAGATTGTCGCGGTATTGATATTTAAGTTTTTTGACAAGATCTCGATCGAGTTCAATGGCATGTAAGTGACCCGCATCGGCAGCTAACGCAGTGGTAATTGCTCCTCGGCCGGGGCCGATTTCAACTACGATATCTTTTTTCGATGGGCTGATTGAGCGCAAAATCGCGTTGATGGTATCCGGGTCGATTAAGAAATGTTGACCGAAGCGTTTACGCGAGTGGTAGCTCGGCATTAATTAGAAACCATTGTTTTTGCGAGCTTTATTGCGGCGATGAGACTGCCTGAATCGACCGCGTCAGAATCTGTCAGATCAAAAGCTGTTCCATGATCGACCGAGGTCCGAATAATTGGTAAACCCAAGGTTACGTTAACTGCATGCCCAAACCCTGCGTATTTCAGTACAGGAAGGCCTTGATCATGATACATGGCTAGAATGGCATCCTTATAACCGGCGGCGGATGTAAATGCGGTGTCTGCCGCTAATGGTCCACGAACATTTATTCCAGAAGTTGATAGATCTTCAATAACAGGTGCAATGACTTCATTATCTTCTTTGCCTATGTAACCACCTTCACCAGCATGCGGGTTGAGGCCACAGACTACGATTTCTGGATTCTCGATTCCAAATTTTGACTTAAGATCTTTATTGAGAACATGTATTACGTCGGCCAATTTTTTTTTGGTAATATAATCAGGTACATCACGTAATGGTATATGTGTGCTCGCCAAAGCAACCCGAAGGTCGCCAGCAACCAGCAACATAACGGGAAGATCTACACCTGTCATTTTTGCTAGAAATTCTGTATGACCTGTAAAAGGTATACCTGAACCAGCGATAACACTTTTGGATAGCGGAGCCGTAACCATTCCAGAGAAGCGACCATTGAGACAACCCTGAACAGCTAGCTCAAGCCCATCCAAAAGGGTTTTGGCGTTCGCAAAATTAGGCTTTCCAGCTTTCACTGGCGCCGGAAAAGGCATATCGATAACTGTCAAGCCATCATCAAGTAATGATGCGTCACCGACAACAACTATATCAGATAGAAGATCTGTATTAATAAGTGAAGAACAGAGCTTAGGGCCAATACCTGCTGGCTCTCCAGCGGTAACTACAAGAGGTTTATGTAATGCCATATTTAGATACGCGAGTCGACGAAAGCCTCATCTCGCATTCGTTGTATCCATAGCAAGGTTTCTTCTTCTTGTTTGCTACTTCTAATGCGGCCAACACAGTTCATTTCTTTTAGTTCTTCAGTATTGTCGTAAACTCGACGATCAAGAACCTCAAGAATATGCCAGCCGAATTGCGTACGAAATGGGCCGGTTAATACACCTACTTCGGCTGAATCTGCAGCATCTTTAAACTCAGGAGTGAAATTAGATGATTCCTGCCAGTCTAAATCGCCACCAAGGTTTGCAGAGCCCGTATCATCAGAAAGCAACTTAGCCAGATCTCCAAAATCTGCACCATTACCAATTCTATTTAGTGCATCATCGAGTTGTTGCTTTGCAGTTGCATCATCAATAATTTCATTTGGTTCGATCAAGATATGTCTAATTTTCGATTGTTTTATTTCACTACGTTCAACAGTAGATCGTACATCATCAACTTTAACTATGTGCAGACTATTCGATGTTCTGAATGGTTCAGTAATGTCACCTGCTTTCATATTCTGCAAAACGCTGATGAATATCGATGGAACCTGTTGGCCACTTAGCCAGCCCAGAGACCCACCTTCGAGCGCCGTTGATCCATCAGAATGCCGTGCTGCAAGTTCACGAAAATCAGTGTTGTTTTGCAATTGCGAATATATATCCGTTGCGCTTTGTTCCAAGGCAGAAATACTATTCGATGTAGCCGATTCTGGAATTGATAAAAGTATATGTGATAATTGCCAATCAGAATTAACAACTACATTGTTTTCGATGTCCAGCTTGCACTGAGCAATCTCACGTTCTGATACTCGAATATTACGCATCACTTCAATGGCTGTTAGCTCCCTGAGAGTTAAATCTTCACGAAGGCCCTGACGAAATTCAGCGTAATCAATACCATCACTAGCAAGTAGCGCTGGCAGCTCCTCAAAACCTACATCGTTTTGATTAGCAATTTGCTGCACTGCTTCATTTAAGTATTGATCAGAAATCTGTTCAGTAAGACCAATATTCCTTGCACGTTGCATTTGAAGTTCACTAATTATTAATCGTTCTAAAATCTGCTCATTAAGCACGTCTTCTGGTGGCAATTGCATGTTTTGATCTGCCGCCTGTAATTTGATTAGATCCATGGCTTTTTTGAATTGGCTCTTCAGAACAACACCTTCATTAACGATCGCGACGATGCCGTCGAGAAACTCACCATCCTTAGAAAGTTCATCAGCAACTACTATGGGTGTTGTTATCATTGCCAGCATAACCAGTAAGATATTGATTTTAAACACAATCTACTACCTTATATCTGCAGAATAGCCAAGAATACCACGTTCGAGGAGTTTGTCAGCTGCTGTGCCAACGCTCGTCATTCCTTTTAATACTAATTGCAAGCCAAAGGATGAATCATGAATTCCATCACGTGTCGAAATATGACGTCGAGAAACAATACGTAAGCCCCAACAACAACTTTCATATTCGAGACCAAAAAACTGTTCGAGCACCTCTTGGTCACGAAGTGAGAAGTTGTATCGGCCAACAAAATTCCAACGATTCGTTATTGGCCAGGACCATGATAGGTCGCCTTGCTCAAGTGAATCCCTGCGAAAGCGATAGGAGAGATTTAGTACCTTATTATTAGCGGGCCGGTATTGCAGTCTAGCCTCAGACTTTGTTGTGCCCTCTATACCAGCCCCCCATTGGTGACCAAAGTTGAAATTGACGTTTTTGAACAGCTGAATACGAAGTTGGGCTATATAATCAGATGTTTCATTTGATGCCATCGTACGATTAGGTAAATTTACAGTTCGATCACTCAAGTATCGTGTTTGACCGATAGTTGCTGACATTAATTCATGACCTGTCGACAGGTCCAATATTCGGGTTGTGATGCCAACACTGATGTGATCAGTATCCCCTATTCGGTCAATACCTAAATAACGATTTTTTCGGAAAAGCTGAACGAGATTAATGTCAGGCGTAATCGTATCAAAGATTGGTAGATTGTCCTGATTGCGCTGCGGTATGTGGACATAAAGCAATCTTGGCTCAATAGTCTGAATGCGATTTGAATTTTTCATGTTGCGTTCTAAGAATAAGCCAGCATCAAGGCTTGCTATAGGAATTGTACGTGCCGGGTCAGTTTGACTTCCTGGCAGAGTGTTTTTCAATTCATATCGTGTGTGATCCATTGCAACGGTCGGAGTAATAAACCAGCCTGACCGTTTTATTGGCAGCTCCAGTTTCGGTGTAGCATTGAATCTCCAACCAGTTACGCCAACATCACGATCAAAATTAACGACCTCACCATCAAGGCCAAAGTGAAATCCAAGCGGCATGCTCCAATCACCATTGATTAGAATCTGTGGTAACCGCCGGTAAGGTTTCTGATCAGCTACGATAGCATCATCGATTGTTTGATAATCCTGAACTTGTCCAAATATTGAAAAGTTTGGTGAGAAGTAGTCGAAACGAATACTTCGGTTTAGATGAGTGATGCTAGAAATACTAAGACTGCCACCTAGATCTTCGTAGTATTGGCTGTCTGAGACCTCATGTAAGCTTATTTGATTACGCCAACCGTTGCTGAATAAGGTGAGATGTTCGAGGCTGAACTGATGACGTGCCGCATTTATGATGCTGTCATCTGGTAGGTAATCAGCAGCAATGATACCTTCGTTTTTCTCCGTCAGGTAGCGAAACTCTGTGGCAAGTTGTACGCCACGATTAGTTAGTAATCTTGGTGTGATCGTCGCATCATAGTTAGGTGCGATATTCCAATACCAGGGCAAGCGAATCTCGTTACCACTACGACCAGAACTGCCAATTTCTGGAGTTAATGCGCCTGTTTTACGGGCATCACCAATAGGGAAAGATAAGTATGGTGCATACAGGATTGGGACGCCCTTAAACTTTAATTTCATGCCTTTTGCGGTACTGACACCTTTTTTTATGTTGAGCTCTATCGATTTGCCTTGTATTAACCAGTCTTCAGAGTCAGTTGGGCAAGTAGTGTACTCAACGCCTTCCAGTACTAATTTGCCATCATCACTAATCTCGAGGGCATCTGCGGCACCACGTCCATTGTTGGCATTAATCAAGAATTCAGCGCCTTCAAATCTTATGCGTCCGTTTCCATAAGAGAATTCAGCAGAATCACTTTGAATCTGTGAACCGGGGTCTTCATATTGCACACCACCTTCAAGGTGTAATGCTCCATTTGTAGAGTCATATTTTGCGCTGTCTGCGCCTACAAGTTTCATATCATGTTGAAGTGTTACGCCATCGGACATAGTTGCCAAAGTCGAAGTGCCGAAGGTGGATTCGAAGCGACCTGCTTCAAGTTGTATCATTTCTGAATTTTCCAACGGTTTTGCTACCATGAACGAGTCGGCTGAAAGTGGCTTGCCAAATGATGTTTGGCATGATTCAGGACCAGCTGCGTTCGTTTTTATAGCAGCCAGCAATAGATATGCAGATATCAGTATTTTAGAGGACAAATCGATTTCGAGTTAGGTTTTGGCCGAAGCAATTAGGGCTAGAATGTTAACAGGCATACTTATTTGCTACCTTCGCATAGTTTTATATATGCTTCAATGTGTTACGGAGAGAGCCGATTAGCAAAAAAGATGCCGCTGCTGACTCTCGTCTGGTCGCGCTTTGCGACTGGATTAGCAAAATCGAACCAATTATTGGCGCCGATTTTGTTCCTGTGTCCGTTGACGCCAGTTTTCGACGTTATTTTCGATTGAAAACAGAGCACGAAAGTTTCATCGTGATGGATGCGCCACCGCAGGAAGATTGTTTGTCGTTTGTTTTAGTAGCTAAGTATTTTGAAGCAATGCAACTCAATGTGCCGCATGTTATCGAGTCTGATATTGAAAACGGTTTTTTACTGCTTTCAGACTTGGGTAGTGAACAATATTTTGATGTTTTAAAAAAAAATCCCAGCAAAGTTGACGCTCTTTATTCTGATGCAATAGACGCATTGCTATTGATGCAGCATCGCGGTGATGTATATAAGAGTAGTTTACCGCCATACAATAGTGAATTACTGCGCCTTGAACTTTCATTATTTCGAGACTGGTTATGTGGAGTGCATTTGAATCTTGAATTTAGTGATTCTGATGAGAATAAATGGCAGGCTTGTTGCGATTTTCTCATTGATAATGCCTTGCAGCAAAAGAAGGTATTCGTGCACCGCGATTACCATTCTCGAAATCTTATGGTTATGGGCGATAATAATCCTGGTATTTTAGATTTTCAGGATGCAGTGGTGGGGCCATTTACTTACGATTTGGTTAGCCTTTTAAAAGACTGCTATATCCGTTGGCCTACAGATCAGGTTCGTCAGTGGGCACTATATTTTTATGAAAAACTTGATGAAGCTATGCGCAGGCAGATGAGTGAACAGCAATTTCTTACCAATTTCGAATTGATGGGTGTGCAGCGACATCTAAAGGCCGTTGGGATTTTTTGTCGCTTGAATCATCGTGATGATAAGCCGATCTATTTAGGCAATATTCTTTATACACTCAATTATGTTGTTGAGGTCACTCCTCATTATCCAGAGTTGGATTTTATCTCAGAGTTAATAACAGAAAAAATCATACCAATCTGGGATTCTGTAAAATGAAGGCCATGATTCTTGCAGCTGGGCGAGGCAAGCGATTACGTCCACTAACCGATTCAATACCAAAAGCCCTCATTGAAGTTCATGGGCAAAGTTTACTTGAACGACATCTCGTTAAAATTCGTGATGCAGGGATAAGTGATGTTGTAATTAACCTTGGCTGGAAAGGTAAGCAAATTCAAGATAGATTGGGTTCGGGATCAAGGTTTGGATTGAATATCGAGTTCAGTGATGAAGGAGATAATGTCCTTGAAACTGGTGGTGGAGTGTTCAATGCTTTACACCTTCTAGGTGATGATACGTTTCTGGTTATTAATGCCGATATTTTTTCAGACATGCCCATACCAAAAAACAACTTGCCTGAATTTTGTCTGGGCCATTTGGTTCTTGTGCCATCTCCTGCCTATTGTGATAGTGGCGATTTTGAGCTTGTTGAAGGAAAAGTTCAGAATGGAAAATTTCCCAAACTGACTTTCAGTGGTGTGGCTCAATACCGCGCTGAGTTTTTTAATGGATGTAATCAGGGTAGATTTTCAATTGTTCCACTTTTACGCAAATTTGCTGATGCTGGTAAATTGAATGGATCTCTTTATGAGGGTTTTTGGGCTGATGTTGGCACTCCCGAACGTCTCGCTATTTTCAAGTAATGCAAATTGATAAGACATTTGACGCTAGCAATATTTTATTTTGTTAGATCTGCTTTGATCGATTTAACTAAAATGCATGTTATTTAGGAGGTACGGCAAAAATTCATCAGCAGTATTTTCCAAGCTTAAGTTGACGCCCAGTCGTTGTAGGTCAGTCACTTGTAGCTCGGTGTAGCCACAAGTGTTGATTCGAGTGAACGGCTCAAGATCGATGGCAACATTAAGAGCCATACCATGAAAACTTGAACCATGGCGGACTCTTAATCCTATACTAGCTAATTTTTTATTATTGACATACACGCCTGGGGCATCCCGTCGAGCTATTGCTTTAATATTATAATTATTCGCGAAATCAATAACGCTCTGTTCGAGTGAGGTCACTAAACTACGAACTCCTATATTTGAGCGTCGTAAATCAATTAGTGGATAAATCATCAATTGACCAGGGCCGTGAAATGTTACTTGCCCCCCACGATCAGTCTGTACTACTGGAATATCTCCTGGTGCCAGCAAATGCTTTTCATTAGCATTTAGCCCCATTGTAAAAACCGGCGGGTGTTCTACAAACCAGATTCTATCGGGAGTTTTGTTGTTGCGATTATTTGTAAATTCCTGCATTTCATGCCAAAGAGGTATGTACTCCTGCCGGCCTCGAAAAATAGATTTCATAGCGCTATCAAAACGTCATCGTGCCCCGAGGCGTCACGATAAATATCGTCAAGTTGCTGCTGGCTTTTGGCTATTATTGTGATTGTTACTGAGACGAAATTAGCATTGCTACTTAAATTAACTTCTATAGCATCGTCGGTAATTGGCCCTACATGACTTTCGATAAGATTCTTTGCAGCAATACGAAAGTTTGGTGTATCTCGCCCCATCATTTTAATAGGAAATTTGCATGGAAATTCGATTAAAGGCTCTTCAACCATACTACTCGAACCATAGGCTTATAGTATCTTTTGTTATTTGCCAGAATTTGCCCATAGGATTATCTTCCAGTGCTCGTAGTGGGATGCGAAGTAGCTCTTCCCCGTCAAGGTTGATGCTGAGATCAGCAACAGGTTGACCGGCTGCTAAAGGCGCCATGACAGCAGTGGGAATGTCAAGCTGGGACTGCAAATTGTTATACGAGCCACGACGAATAGTAATATAAAGGTCTTCTAAGACACCTAAACTTGAATACAGTTTTTCTGACTTCCAAACTCTAGCATTTGAGATTTCTTCACCAGCTTTAAATAATAGGCGTGTCTCGAAGAATCGAAATGCGTAATTTATCAATGCCTGACTGCCATTAGATCGCGATTTTGTGCTAGATGCGCCCAGAACAATTGAAATGACTCGCATATTATCGCGTAACGCAGAGGCGACCAGACAATAGCCAGCAGCTTCAGTATAACCTGTTTTTATTCCATCAGCTGAGTCGTCACGCCACAATAGTGAGTTTCGATTATTTTGTTTGATGCTATTAAATGTAAATTCCTTTATTGCATGCCATTTATAATATTCTGGAAACTCCTGAATGATTGCGCGTGATAGCGTTGCGAGGTCATGAGTAGTTGTTATGTGGTTCTCGGCCGGCAGTCCTGTTGCGTTTCGAAAGTTACTCGAATGCATTCCAAGTGATACCGCATGTTGATTCATCATTTCAGCGAATACACTTTCGCTACCTGCTATATGCTCTGCGAGAGCAACGCTCGCATCATTACCTGATTGCACGATAATACCGAACAATAGGTCTTGTACTTTTACTCGTTTTCCGACTTCAATGAACATTCGCGAACCTTCAGTACGCCAGGCTTTCTCGCTAACTGTAACCTCCTCTTCGAGCGTTATCTGACCCTGCTTTAATGCTTTGAAGACTACATATGTCGTCATTATCTTGGTGAGGCTGGCAGGAGCCAATGGTTGGTCTTTATTGAATGCCGCTATTTCGTGACCTGTTTTGCTGTCGATGACCAGATAACTCTTGGCATCAATGATAGGAGCTGCAGGCGTTGGCATCTGGGCTACAGAAGATATTGAAAATAAAAGGAAAAGTGGAAATGCAAATGCGCTGAATAATCTTAGGAACATACTACCTCTATTTCTAAAATGTACTGAATCAATACGCATTGTACGCGGCTACTCAGCAATAAGATAAGGATTTGTAATGCCAAGGCCTTCGAGTTTCTCGACGAGCAGATCGTATTGAGTAGCGTTTGCGATAGGGCCAATACGCACACGAAATAATGTTATACCTGAAGAAACATCTTCATGAATGAGAGTTTTTCTTACGCCAGCCTGTGAGAGTATAGCAAGGCGACGTTCTGCATTACTGCGGTCGCTGAATGCACCTACTTGAACATAGATTTGATTAGATTTGATCGAAGAATTCGTGCGGCTTGGTACAACTTTTTTTGTTGGTTTATCAAAATTGATAGCAGTCACCTCGACCAGGCTTGTGCCATCATCAATCATGTCGAGCTTCATGGCAGCTATGTACGATAGATCGATAATGCGATTATTTACGAATGGACCTCGATCATTCACGCGAACAACTATACTCTTATTGTTACGCAGGTTTCTTACATGGACATACGTTGGTAATGGCAGCGTCTTGTGCGCTGCAGTCATTCCATACATGTTGTAGACCTCACGGTTAGAGGTGAGGTTGCCGTGAAATTTACTTCCGTACCAGGATGCTACACCTCGTTCCTGATAGTTGGTGCTGTTCTCCATCACTGTATATGTCTTATTAAGTACTTCGTATTGTGCACCATTACCGAGATCTCGTCCGTTGCCGTACTTGCTACGTGCTTCTGGTTTTGGGATTGCATCGCCAGGTATAATAATATTTGCATTTCCAGGACCATCACGATGAATCTTGCCGCTACCGCATCCGGCAAGAGAGAGTGCCAGCGTGAAAAAGAATACGTATAAACTTTTATGGCCTATCATTAATTGGCTTCATCATTTACTTTCGACGAAATTTCCTGTCCAAGCTGATGCACAGCGAGCGCATACATTACGCTCCGATTGTATTTTGTAATTACAAAAAAGTTGTGAAAGCCGACCCAATACTCGACACCATTATTACCTTCATAAGTTAAGAGTTCACCTTCATTGTCGGCTGATAAATTGGTTCTGAACTTAACACCCTTTTTACTGAGCGATTCAATAGTGTTAGATATTTTTAATATATTTTTAGGCTTTGGCAGATCACCTAACCAATCGCTACTTAATTCTGCTTGTGCAACAACTTCTTCATTGCTGCGCCATTTATGCGCTAGAAAATAGTTCGCGATACTTCCACTGACATCTGCCCAGTTTCCCCAAATATCGCGTTTGCCATCACCAGTGGAATCAATAGCATATGCACGAAAACTTGACGGCATAAACTGCGGTCTACCCATGGCACCGGCATAGGAACCCATCGGTACGATAGGATCCAATTCCTCTTCACGAGTGAGGATAAGAAATTGCATTAATTCTTTTCTAAAGAATTTTGAACGTGGAGGATATTCAAATGCTAATGTAGCTAGCGCATCGATAACCCTATCTTTACCTGTAATCCGCCCAAAGTAGGTTTCAACTCCGATAATGCCAACTAAAATTTCAATGGGTACGCCAGTTTCGAGCTTTATGCGCTCTAGCATTTCCTTATTTTCTTTCCAGAAGGCCACACCAACATTGATGCGCTCTTTGGTTATAAATATCTTACGATATTCCCTCCATGATAGCGTGCGCTCCGCGGGCGCCGATATCATATTGATGATGTTCTCTTTGATTTGCGCCTTACTTAGCGTCTCGATGAGATAAGCGCGTTCAAACTTATTTTCTTTGACCATCTCATCGATGAATGCAGCGACATTATCTTGATTGATATTGACAGACGCTGTTTTCGCAGCATGAGCATGGGGCAAAAAAGCGAAAGTTACAGTAACAAGCGCGAGGAAAATAAATTTCATTAGCGTGGTAGTAGTTTCCGATGTGAGTGAATCGACATCAGAATACCGAATCCAGCCATCAGCGTCACTAAAGATGTGCCACCAAAACTCACGAGCGGTAGTGGCACCCCAACGACAGGAACCAAACCGGTCACCATCGCAGTATTGACAAAAACATAGACCAGAAATGTCAGACTTATTGATCCAGCGAGTAATCGAGAATAGGTGTCATGAGCTTGAATCGCGATGTAGAGTCCGCGTCCTATCAGGAATATGTACATCACGAGTAGTCCAATAACTCCTAACAGCCCGAATTCCTCACCCAGAACGGCGAAAATGAAATCCGTATGCCGTTCTGGTAGAAACTCAAGCTGTGCTTGTGAGCCGTTAGTCCAGCCCTTACCAAAAAGACCACCAGAGCCGATTGCAATCTTGGATTGGATGATGTTGTAACCGGCACCGAGCGGGTCGCTATCAGGATTCAAAAGAGTTAAAACTCTTTGTTTCTGATAGTCCTTCATAAAATTCCAGAGTAAGAATGCACCAGGAATTGAGAGCGCAGTAAGACTAAGGGTCACTTTTAAAGATATACCTGCGAGAACAATAACAATTATTCCCGAGGTTGCGATTAAGAGCGATGTTCCAAGGTCAGGTTGTTTTGCAGTCAAATAGGTCGGGATGGCAATTAATACTGCAATGATGACAAGATTTCCAAGTTTGGGGGGTATTTCTCGGTCATGAAGATACCAGGCTGTCATCATCGGAACAGCTAACTTCATTACTTCGGAAGGCTGAAAGCGAACACCAATATTCAGCCAGCGGCGAGCTCCCTGACCGATATCACCCATTGTCAGGACCAACACCAACAATGCTAGTCCACTAAAGTACACCCATGGTGTCCAGCGACGAAGAAAATCAAGTGGCAACTGGGCGATGATTAGCATCACAATGAGTGCTATCCCCATACGAATTGACTGATTAGCCAGCAATACAGAGCTCTCACCAGTAGCACTATAGAGAACGAATAGCCCAAAACTGCAAATCAAAAATAGGACACCAATTAAAGGAGCGTCGATATTTAGATTTCGAATTATTCCAAAGAGATTTGGTGCTCCTGTAGACTTTAGTGAATAAACGCGTTTTGTTTTACTTGGGCGCATTATTGTATTTTAAATATATATCCATAACCGTCTTGGCTATAGGTGCGGCGACACTACTACCACTACTACCGTTTTCGACGATGACGGCAACTGCGATACGCGGATTATCATAAGGTGCGAACGAAACAAACAATGCATGGTCGCGCTGATGCTCTTCAATTTCATTTTCGTTGTACTCTTCATTCTGAGCAATGGATACGATTTGTGCTGTGCCGCTTTTACCAGCCATCTTATATGATGAATCAATACCAACCGCTCTCGCGGTTCCTTGTGGCCCCTGTAAGACGTTATGCATCGCATCGAGAACAGTATCCCAATAAAATTTATTGTCGATTTTAACTTTATCCAGCCTCACTGGCTCTATTAGAGTTTTTCCTCCGTTGAGTGGGTCTTCAACAGCTGCGACCATATATGGACGAAAACGCGAACCACGAAGTGCCAACGTGCCGACGGCTGAGGCAAGCTGCAAGGGAGTTGCGAGCATGAATCCCTGCCCAATCGATGCGATGACCGTTTCTCCGTGGTACCAACGCTGATTATCGCCATCACTAAAATTATTGCGCTTCCATTCCTTATTAGGCACAAGACCAGGCCGCTCACCAAATACATCAATACCAGTCTGGATACCAAGACCAAATTGCGTCAGGTATTCATGCATGTTGTCGATGCCGAGTTCGTCGCTGATCTCATAAAAATATATATTACAGGACTGTGTGATTGCGTCATGCAGGTCGACGGGCCCATGGCCTTGGGGCTTCCAGTCGGTATAGCGATGTCCGTTATCTTCAAGCTGAAAGTAGCCTATACACATAGTCTTATGCGTCAGATTGGTAGCACCAGATTCTAGAGCCGCTAGTGCCAACATCGGTTTAATGGTAGAGCCAGGCGGATAAGTCCCGCGAACCGCTCGATTGAAAAGTGGGCGATCAGGATTTTTTTGTAGTTCGTCGTACTGTGCTTTACTCATACCCACAGCAAAAAGATTTGGGTCGAATGATGGCGTGCTAACTAAAGCGAGGATTTCGCCTGATGTAGGGTCAAGCGCGACAATGGAGCCACGCCGACCTTCCAATGCATTGAAAGCCGCACGCTGCAATTCAGTATCTAGGCTTAGGTGTATATTTGAACCTGGATCTGATGCCTCATTCGTTGGTAGAGAATTTAGAAGTTCGGCTGTATTCGCTGGCACTTGTCGACCACGTGCATTGGTTATTAAATGTTTGAAACCAGCATTACCATGCAAGTCGTCTTCGAAACTACTTTCGATTCCTGTTTTGCCAGTATGCGAACTCCCAGCATATCGGCCCGAATCGAGACGTTGAAGGTCACTGATATTCAATGCACCGACATAACCTACGGCGTGTGCGAACAGTTCTCCGTGTGGGTAATGTCGCACGAGTCGCGGTTGAAAGTTGACACCAGGAAAATGCGGACGTTGAATTGCGAAATTCGCAATTTCCTCGTTTGTCATTCTAAACTTCAGCGTCACTGGCTTGAATCGCTGCCCACTTTGAATCTGGGCTTCAAGGCGCGGAATATCATCAGTAGCTATCAATTCTAGAGAGGCTAATCGTGTCAGAGTATCGTTTACATCGTTGATTTGTTCGGGAATCAATTCGAGCTGATAAGCCGGAAGGTTTTCTGCGATTACCACGCCATTGCGGTCATATATTAACCCCCGGATCGGAGGTACAGCTTGGATGCGAATTCGATTGCCCTGAGACTTTTCCGCAAAGAGCTCATGGTCGAATACTTGAAGTTGAACTAGCCGAGCAATCACGAGCCCTAGAAGAATGAATAATGCTACAGAAGCGAGAATGGCGCGCCCGATGAAAAGATGTCGTTCTTTATGATGGTCTTTAATTGGTGATAATAACTTCATCTAGGTCATGCTTTGTTTCGTAATTTTGAAAGGAGAATTATAATAACTGGCCACAAGGCAGTGCTCGAAATAACTGGGCCCCAGTAAGTTATTAATGGCGCATTAACGCCCTCCACTCCGTTAACCCAGAATAGTAAAAATTGATATATCACTAGGATGGGAAAAACAGTTGCTGTGAGTTGTAGTATCGGAAAAACTCGTATAATTAAATGAAAGCGCACAATGATAAAGGCGACGCAGCACATTGCTAACGCATGTTGACCTAATAATGTTCCCTGAGAGACATCGAGAATGATACCGATAATCCAAGCAGAACCAACATTCCACAATTGGGGTAATTGCATTGCCCAGAAGATAACCAGTATCGTAAGCCAGCTTGGCCGAAATACTTCGATAACCTCAGGAAGTGGCATGATAGTAAGCATTAGGCCAATTATGAATGACAAGAGGATGGGCAGTCGGTGGAAGGTGTAATGGCTATTCATCTTCAGCTGTCTCCTCATCTTGATCTATTAACGAAAAGATCAACAGGACTTCGCGAGCCTGCTCGAGAGAGGCTGCTGGCTTTGCTGTTACCTTGGCATAAGGTTCCTGTGGTAAGCGTTTAACTGAATTGACAGTGGCGACTGGATAACCAGCTGGAAATGCACCCCCAAAGCCTGAGGTTACCAAGAGGTCACCAATGCGAATATCAGCGTTGTTGACAATAAAAGGAAGCTCCAGACTATCTATTTTACCGGTGCCAACGACAATGGTTCGTAATCCATTTCGAATAACTTCAACTGGTAGAGCATGATCCATATCGCTGATCAACATAGCCAGTGAGGTCATAAAGCCTGCTTCGATGACTTGACCAATAACGCCGTTCGCACCCACCAAAGCTTGACCATCGAATACTCCATCTTGAGTACCTGCATCAATGATCAGACTGTGATTGTAAGGGTTGGCATTGATGGACATAATTTCTGTGACACGTGTTTTATCAGGCACTTTAGATCGAGCATTAAGCATTTCTCGCAATCGTTTATTCTCTGCCTCAAGTGCTTCTAGTTTTTGCAAGCGACCATACGTTATGAGTTTTTCCGTTTTATGCTGAGTGAGTTCTTGTTCGAGGTTACTACGAGAGGTTATTGACTTACCAAGCCAAGTCCAGAGCTGAATTGGCGCATCCACAATGACGCGTACTGGATGAACGGCTGCACCGATACTTTTGCGCACAGTTTCAAGATGGCCATCCCGATTGTCGAAATACATCAGCAGGATGCTGACGAAAATTAATCCTAGGAATCGAAAGCCAAGCGCCGGAATACGGCCCGAGCTATTATTATTTTCGTTGGAGGCGACCATCAAGGATTATTGGATAAGTCGTCATTAATCTAGACCAAATACGGACGGACCATGCTCATCGATAAGTTCGATGACACGACCACCACCACGAGCAACACATGTCAGCGGATCATCAGCGATAACAACTGGCAGTCCAGTTTCTTCCATCAATAGTTTGTCGACATCACGAAGTAGGGCGCCGCCGCCTGTGAGAACAATACCGCGCTCAGCAACATCCGCACCAAGTTCTGGTGGTGTTTGCTCTAAGGCTTCTTTTACCGCACTAACGATACCTTGCAGTGGCTCTTGTAAGGCTTCGAGAATTTCGTTGCTATTAAGTGTAAAGCTGCGTGGCACGCCTTCGGATAAGTTTCGACCTTTAACTGAGATTTCTAAGACTTCTTGGCCCGGACACCCAGAGCCGATTTCATGCTTGATGCGCTCAGCAGTCGCTTCACCAATTAAGATGCCGTAGTTACGGCGAACATAGCTCGTAATCGCTTCATCGAAGCGGTCACCGCCGACCCTGGCAGATGCTGCGTAAACAATGCCATTTAGTGAGATAACAGCAACCTCTGATGTACCACCACCGATATCGAGTACCATTGAGCCACGAGCCTCATGCACGGGCATTCCCGCGCCTATCGCAGCAGCCATTGGTTCATCAATAAGATATACCTTGCGCGCGCCGGCACCTTCAGCTGATTCCCTTATTGCGCGTCGTTCAACTTGTGTTGATCCATAAGGAACACAAATTAATACACGAGGACTAGGTCTGAAATAGCGAGATGGGTGCGCTTTTCTTATGAAGTGTTGCAGCATCTTTTCGGTAATCGTGAAATCAGCGATAACACCGTCTTTTAGAGGCCGAATCGCTGTGATGTTGCCGGGTGTGCGTCCCAGCATGTTCTTGGCCTCAGTGCCGACCGCTTCTACAGTCCGGCCTCCTCGACTAGAATCTTCACGAATTGCCACGACCGACGGTTCGTCCAGTACGACACCAGCTCCACGAGCATAGATAAGGGTATTGGCGGTGCCTAGATCGATTGAAAGGTCATTTGAGAAATAACCCATAATATTTTTGAACATGTCGGAGTGAGTCTCGTCGTAGATTAGCGGGGTAATTTAACAATGCCCACGACATTCCACAAGGCGGCGTGTATTATTGCGTCCCCGCTGAAAAGCAGTTTATTAACAACATCTTGAATCCTGGAATCTTCGCGTGTCACTTAATAAGAATCAGGCCCAACATATTGCGATGCTCGCGAGACTTAAACTCAGCGATGATGAATACGCTGAAAGTGTCGAAAAGTTATCCAAAATTATCGATTTTGTAGATCAGTTATCTGCTGTAGATACTACAGATATCATACCAATGGCGCATCCATTAGCTGCAGCGCAAAGATTGCGCCCAGACGACGTTACTGAGGTCGATAATCGGGATCACTATCAACAAAACGCTAATGAAGTTGTTGATGGTCTTTACCTCGTACCTAAAGTGCTCGAATAATGGATATATATCATCAGACATTGGCCGAGCTTTGTGTTGGTTTGGAAAAAGGCGATTTTACCTCCGTAGAGCTGACCCAATCACTGCTAGATAGGGTTGCAGTGGAAGATAAAAGGCTCAATTCTTTTATTACTATTACAGCGACTGAGGCACTTGCCGCGGCAGCTAGTGCTGATGAAGCTCGCGCGAATGGCAATACCGGAGCGCTAAATGGTTTACCTATAGTTCATAAAGACATCTTTTGTACTAAGGGTGTTAAGACAACTTGCGGGTCGAAAATGTTAGATAATTTTATTTCGCCCTATAGCGCCACCGTGGTGAAAAAAATAGCCAATGCAGGTGCCGTTGTTCTTGGCAAGTGCAATATGGATGAGTTTGCGATGGGCTCATCGAATGAGACAAGTTTTTTTGGTCCAGTTCGTAATCCATGGAATCTCGAATGCACACCAGGGGGTTCGTCAGGTGGGTCGGCTGCGTCTGTAGCCGCTCGACTAGTTCCTGCTGCAACGGGAACAGATACAGGAGGATCGATTCGTCAGCCCGCTGCGCTTACCGGAACTGTTGGACTGAAACCAACCTACGGGCGCGTCTCTCGCTACGGCATGATTGCCTTTGCTTCGAGTCTGGATCAAGCAGGCATGATTACTCGATCGGTAGAAGATGCCGCGCGAATGCTCGGTGTAATGGCCGGCTTTGATAAGCGTGATTCGACTTCTATTAATCAAGCCGTACCTGACTACCTTGCGAGTATTGGTAAGTCGATAAAAGGATTACGTATTGGTATTGCGCGTCAGCATTTTGATGAGGGTTTGGATGAGCGGACGCGTACGAAAGTCAAAGATGCTATCTCGGTACTAGAGTCGATGGGCGCGACAACTATAGAAATAGATCTTCCAAACATCAATCTATCGGTTCCAACCTATTACGTTGTTGCACCTGCAGAATGCTCGTCAAATTTATCGCGCTTTGACGGCGTTCGTTTCGGATATCGTGCTGAGAATGCTGAAGATTTATTAGATTTGTATTGTCGCAGTCGTGGGGAAGGCTTTGGTGATGAAGTTAAGCGTCGCATTATGACTGGCGCTTATGTTTTGTCTGCAGGTTACTACGATGCCTACTACATAAAGGCACAACAAGTACGCCAGTTAATCGCCGACGATTTTAAAGAGGCATTTTTTAATGTCGATTTGATTGTTGGTCCAACAACTCCATCACCTGCCTTTAAACTCGGCGATAAAGTTGATGACCCAATACAAATGTATCTAAACGATATATATACCGTTGGCGCGAATTTGGCCGGCCTACCCGCTATGTCGATACCATGCGGTTTCGTTAATGATATGCCAGTTGGCCTGCATCTTGTCGGTCCTCATTTCGGTGAGGAAGTTTTGTTGCGCTGTGGGCATCAATATCAACAAGAAACAGATTGGCATATGGCCTGTCCAGAGGCATTCAAATGAGAGCTGATTGGGAAGTTGTTATCGGCCTTGAAATCCATGTTCAATTGGCCACGAAGAGTAAGATTTTCTCAGGTTCTCCTACAGCTTATGGCGCTGACCCAAACACTCAGGCTAACCTCGTTGACTTGGGTTACCCCGGTGTATTGCCAGTATTAAATAAAGAGGTCGTTCGCATGGCGATATTGTTTGGTTTGGCTGTGAACGCGACTGTGGCTCGACGCTCTGTTTTTGCACGAAAGAATTATTTTTATCCAGATCTGCCCAAGGGTTATCAGATCAGTCAATTGGAGCTACCAATCGTTGAAAGTGGCGAAATACATATTACTGGCGGTGATGGTATAGAGAAGCGCATTGGCATTACGCGCGCTCATCTCGAAGAGGACGCGGGCAAGTCGATTCATGAAGGCTTTAATGCTTCGTCAGGCATTGATCTGAATCGAGCAGGCACACCGCTTCTCGAGATCGTTTCTGAGCCTGACTTGAGGTCGGCAAAAGACGCGACTACTTATATGAAAAAGATTCACAGCATTGTGCATTATCTAGAAATTTCCGATGGCAATATGCAAGAAGGATCATTTCGTTGTGACGCAAACGTGTCGGTTCGGCCGTTGGGGCAAAAAGAGCTTGGCACACGAACTGAACTAAAGAATTTAAACTCGTTTCGCTATATCGAGAAGGCAATCAATATTGAGGTTGAGCGGCAAATTGATTTGATTGAAGACGGCAGAAAAGTCGTTCAAGAAACCCGATTATATGATTCAGATAAAGACGAAACACGCTCTATGCGTTCAAAAGAAGAAGCAAACGACTATCGTTACTTCCCAGATCCAGATTTATTACCCGTAGAAATCAGTGATGAATACATTGAGATAGTTCGAGCGACTATGCCGGAACTACCCGATGCGAAGCAGGCACGTTTTATTGCTGAGTATGAGTTAAAAAGTGATGACGCCGCAATTTTAACAGCAAGCCGATTTTTAGCGACCTTCTATGAGGATATTGTTAAGGCAACAGATGCAACAGCTCAAGTTGCTGCGAATTGGGTTATTGGCGATTTGGGTGGCGCCTTAAATCGTGATGGACTAGATATTGGCGATAGTAAGATCTCTTCTGATGAGCTTGCGGGCCTTTTAGATAAAATCCATGACAACACAATTTCTGGAAAAATTGCCAAGCAGGTGTTCGAGGCGATTTGGGATGGTGAAGGTTCAGCTGATGACATCATCGAGTCGAAAGGTCTTAAGCAGATAACAGATGGCAGCGCAATAGAGTTGGTCGTTGATAAGATAGTCGCCAGTAATCCTACGCAGGTTGCCGAGTACAAAGCGGGCAAGGATAAGCTCATCGGATTTTTTGTAGGTAGGGTTATGCAAGAAACAAAAGGTCAGGCAAATCCCATACAGGTTAATCAGATACTGAAAGACAAACTTAAGTAGTAAAAGTTTTTCTGATGATACCGAAATTCGGTTCGGATTCCTCGAGCCATAGTTTTTTTCAATTTAAGCGATACTAGTGATGGTATTGTTGGGTTTCTAGTTTGGTTTCTGTATACTATTTGTAAATTTATATAAAAGAATATTTATATATTTATATGGAATTATATACTGATAGGCTGCTGTCTCAGTTCAAAGCACTGGCTGATCCCGTCCGCACTCGGGTTGTAGTCTTATGTTCTGTTGCTGAATGCAGTGTTTCTGAGCTGACCAATGTGATTCGGCAAAGCCAGCCTCGTATCTCACAGCATGTGAAGCAGCTATGTACTGTTGGCCTACTGGAGCGCTTTAAAGATGGGCATTTTGTTTATTACCGGGTACCAAGTGAGGATGAGGAATCCCATTTACGTCGTCGCTTGCTTACCTTACTCCCAGATGATGAGCCTGAGTTTCTTAAGGATATTGATCGATTGCGTGATTTACGTAAAGAGAGCGGTGCTGCTGCTGTGCCGGTCTCCGAAAACGATCGGTCTTTACATCGGGCCTTAGTCGAATTGACTGTTTCACGACCGTTAGGAAATTTGTTAGATATTGGCTGTGGACAAGGTCGTATATTGAAACTTTTGGCGTCACGTGCGCATCGGGCTGTTGGTGTTGATATAGATTCTGATGCACGTAAATTAGCACGAGCGGAATTATTCTTGGCCGGCACCCCAAACACGACGTTACGGCAGGGCGACATGGATGCGCTGCCTTTTGACGACGCTGAGTTTGACACGATTATTCTCGACGATGTTTTAGTAAATGCGAAAGATCCAGCCGCATCGCTTCGGGAAGCGGCACGCTTACTGAGTCCAGGAGGTCAGCTTATGCTGCTTGCTTCCGTTGGCGACTCCAACGTTGCGAATCTCAAGTCTGAATTCAAAGCTTGGGCAGCAGCAGCGAAAATTAGATTGGCGACTCCGAGAATGGTACCTGCAATTAATCCAGGTTGGCTGCTTGCAGTCGCAACGATCACTGATTGCGCAACTGTTGCAGTTAAAGACAGATAATATTCATGAGTAACAAAACTAAACCTACTGTTTCATTTGAATTTTTCCCTCCGAATACTGATGCGATGAAAAATTCACTATGGCAGTCCATAAAACGCCTAGCTAATCTTAAACCACAATTCGTGTCTGTAACTTATGGCGCTGATGGCTCAACACGAGAAAGAACTCATGCGGTAGTTGAGAGGATCATTAAAGAAACTTGTCTCACACCGGCTCCGCACCTTACTTGTGTTGATGCAAGTTGCGATGAGATTGACGATATTGCTCGCGGATATTGGGATATAGGTGTTCGCCACTTGGTTGCATTGCGTGGTGATACGCCGAAGGGTGTTGAATCTTATGTACCGCATCCTAAGGGTTATGCTTATGCTTCAGATCTTGTAGCCGGATTGAAAAAAGTTGCGGACTTCGATATTTCTGTCGCCGCTTATCCAGAAGTACATCCTGAGGCGAAAAATGCCGCGTTTGATCTAGACAATTTAAAACGCAAGCTAGATGCTGGCGCGACTCGCGCAATCACGCAGTTCTTTTTTGACTCTGATGAATTTCTACGTTTTCGCGATCGCTGTGGCCAAGCTGGCATTGAATCAGTGATTGTCCCAGGTATTTTACCGATCACGCGTTTTCCGCAGATGGAGCGATTTGCCAAGATGTGTGGGACCAAAATCCCCGATACATTGAGATATCGCTTTAATGGTTTGGAAAACGACGCAGAAATTCGGCAAATGATCGCTGCAAGTGTCGCTATTGAGCAGGCTCAATATCTAGAATCAGAAGGGATCAAAGATTTCCATTTTTACACGCTAAATCGATCTGAGCTTACGTATGCGGTCTGTCATGCATTAGGTATACGTGAAAACTCCGAAGATCTATGAAGTTGTAATAATGGAGCGAAACGAAAGAATTGAATCAATGATGCGGACGCTTAATGAACGCATTATGTTACTTGACGGCGCGATGGGTACGATGATTCAGGCTTTTGAGCTTAGCGAAGATGACTATCGTGGTGAAAGATTCGCTGACTCAAAGCGTGATCTCAAGGGTAATAATGACCTCTTGTCATTGACTTATCCGGAAATCATTCGCGATATACATAATCAGTTTCTCATGGCAGGCGCCGATATAATCGAGACCAATACATTTAATTCAAATGCTCCGTCGATGGCTGATTACGGGATGGAAGGACTGGTTGCAGAATTAAATCTTGCCGCAGCGCGAATTGCACGTGAATGCGCTGATGCACATGCAACTAAAATTGCAGCACCATGCTATGTGGCCGGCTTGTTGGGGCCAACTAACCGTACGGCATCAATTTCTCCTGACGTGAATGATCCAGGTTTTCGTAATATTAAATTTGATGAACTTGCAGCGACCTATGAGGTGGCCGCGGCTGCCTTGATAGAAGGTAATGTCGATTTCCTGATGGTTGAAACAATCTTCGATACCTTAAACGCCAAAGCGGCCATTGTTGGACTGAAGCGCGCATTCCGCTCCACTAAAATAGAACTTCCAGTAATGATTTCAGGCACCATAACTGACGCATCGGGTCGCACTTTGTCTGGACAAACTACCGAAGCGTTTTGGAATTCAGTCCGTCATGCCGATCCCTTCATGGTCGGATTAAACTGCGCCTTGGGTGTGAAGGATTTGCGACAATATGTAGCCGAGCTCTCAAAAATAGCGGATACGCTCATCAGCGTGCACCCCAATGCAGGCTTGCCCAACGAGTTTGGCGAGTATGATGAAACGGCAGAAGAGATGGCTGAGGTTATCGGTGAATTCGCAAATAGTGGCCTTATTAATCTCGTAGGCGGTTGTTGTGGAACTCGGCCAGAGCACATTCATGCACTTAAGACCGTTATCAATCGTGTTACACCTCGGAATATTCCAGAACAAACTGTTTGTTGTCGATTATCCGGACTAGAGCCATTTAATATTGGCCCAGATAATTTATTCGTGAATGTTGGTGAGCGATGCAATGTTACTGGGTCTGCAGTATTCCGTCAGCTGATTGAGAGTGATAATTATACCGCAGCAGTGGCAGTAGCTCGAAAACAAGTAGAGAACGGTGCGCAAATTATCGATATTAATATGGATGAAGGAATGCTTAACTCTGAAAAAGCCATGGTTACATTCCTTAACCTCATTGCTTCAGAGCCTGACATTGCACGACTACCGATAATGATTGATTCGTCAAAGTGGACCGTGATTGAAGAGGGCCTTAAGTGTATACAGGGCAAGGCTATTGTTAATTCGATCAGCCTTAAAGAAGGTGAGGGGAAATTTATTGAACAAGCCCAGTTAGTCAAGGACTATGGTGCGGCCGTCATTGTCATGGCATTTGATGAGTCCGGTCAGGCGGATACGGTAGATAGAAAAATTGATATCTGTGAGCGCTCATATGAGATTCTGACGAAGCAGATAGATATGGATCCAGCGGACATCATCTTTGATCCGAATATTTTCGCAATCGCGACTGGCATAGATGAGCACGCGAGCTATGGACTTAACTTTATCGAAGCAACTCGCAAAATAAAAAAGTCATTACCACATTCCATGGTCAGCGGTGGTGTGAGCAACGTATCGTTTTCTTTTCGTGGTAACAACGTTGTTCGTGAGGCGATTCATTCAGTTTTTCTATATCACGCGATTCGCGCGGGTATGGATATGGGTATCGTCAATGCAGGACAGTTAGCGGTTTACACAGATTTACCTGAAGACCTTCGTAATGCAGTGGAGGATGTAGTACTAAATCGCGATGAAGATGGTACAGATAAGCTGCTTGTCATTGCAGAAAATTACAAGGATCAAAAGACCGGTATCGTAACAAAAATCAAAGATATGTCCTGGCGTGAGTTGACAGTTCATGAGCGGCTTGAATACTCACTTGTTAATGGCATCGACGAATTTATTGTTGATGATACTGAGGAAGCACGGCTAGCGACTGACCGACCACTTGACGTTATTGAGGGTCCGCTAATGGCAGGTATGAACGTTGTCGGTGATTTATTTGGTGATGGAAAAATGTTTCTGCCACAGGTTGTCAAATCTGCACGTGTAATGAAGAAAGGTGTCGGCCATCTTTTGCCTTTCATTGAGAATGAGAAGAGCGGTGAAATAACCTCGAATGGTAAAATCATTATGGCGACAGTGAAGGGTGATGTGCATGATATTGGCAAGAATATCGTTGGCGTTGTATTGCAATGTAATAATTTTGAAGTGATTGATCTGGGCGTTATGGTGTCTTGTGAGAAAATTCTGGAAGCAGCGAAGCATGAAGGTGCAAGCATTGTCGGCCTGTCTGGTTTGATCACTCCATCACTAGATGAGATGGTGTATGTCGCTAGTGAGATGCAAAGACTTAATTTCAATCTTCCGTTGCTCATTGGAGGGGCAACCACGTCGCCAGCGCATACAGCCGTAAAAATTGAGCCCAAATACGAAGGGCCAGTCATATACGTTAAAGATGCGTCCCGCTCAGTCGGTATAGCACAAGCCTTAATCAAACCTGACACACGTGATGTTTTGATAAATAAGACACGCAAGGAAAATGCGCGACGGCGTGATTATCATGCTAATAAAAAGCGATTGTCTCCACAATTGTCGTTAAATCAGGCGAGGGTGAGAAAGCATAAGTGTGACTGGGATAAATATGATGCACCCAAACCTAAGTTTATTGGGACGCGCGTATTCAATGAAATTGAACTGAATGATCTCCGTGATTACATTGACTGGATGCCGTTTTTTAACGCATGGGAGTTTTCTGGCAAATTTCCTCAGATCTTAAATGATGCAACGATTGGTGAAGCAGCATCTTCGTTATTTAACGATGCGATTGAGATGCTCGAAAAAATTATCAAAGAGAAATGGCTTAGTGCACGTGCTGTGGTTGGATTCTATCCGGCTATCGCAACAGACCATGATGACGTTTTAATTTATGCGAATGAGGGGCGCTCTGAAGCAATTAGCCGGATTTGTTATTTGCGCCAACAACGCTCAAAAGCTGAGGGCCATGCACAAAGTTGTCTCGGTGATTTTATTGCGCCAAGCGAAACTGGTATTTCGGATTATATAGGTGCATTTGCTGTTACAGCGGGCATCGGTATTGATGAGCATGTGGAGCGATTTGAGAAAGAGCATGACGATTACAGTTCAATAATTCTTAAAGCATTAGCTGATCGCCTTGCTGAGGCATTGGCAGAATTTATGCATGAGCGTGTGAGAAAAGAGCTTTGGGCTTATGAGCCTGATGAGAATTTAAATAATCGTGATCTGATAGCTGAAAAATACCGTGGTATTCGTCCAGCCCCTGGCTATCCAGCTTGCCCAGATCATACTGAGAAAAGCGTCTTATGGGAGTTACTTGATATTGAAGCGAACATCGGTCTGCAGTTAACTGAATCATATGCGATGTACCCTACAGCAGCGGTAAGTGGGTTTTACTTTGCGCATCCAGATTCAAAATATTTTACCCTTGGTAAAGTAGATCGAGACCAAATTGAGTCCTATGCAAAGCGTAAGGGCTGGACTATCGCCGAGGCAGAGCTTTGGTTGGCACCAAATCTAGGTTATGACCCAAATGCAGTAGATGTTGCTTAATACCTTTAGTTAGATACAGCATTGGATAGAAGAAAGTATTCGCTATATTAGATGCCATAATATCTAAGGATACTTACGCTTTGCCGATCAATCCACACGTTGGACAGTGCTTTCGCTTTTTGATTTTGATAGTTTGGAATTCTAATGTACCAGCATCGTATATGTGAAGCTTTGACGTATCCGATTTGATATCTATGAAATATTTGAGCGCTTCTACTGCCATAAGTGTACCAATAACGCCGGGAATGGGAGATAGAACACCATTGCCAGTGCAGTTTCCCATTGACTCATCTGCTTCAGCATATAAGCAGTGATAACATGGAGTGGTCTCGAATGTAGGTCCGAATACTGCTAATTGCCCTTCGAGACGAATCGCTGAACCTGATATCAAGCGTCGGCGGGCTTGCACACAGGCCTCATTGACCTGGAAACGAGTCGCGAAATTATCACATCCATCTAGAATGACGTCGGTCGTTTCGACCTCAGAGACTAAAGTGTCGTTTTGTAAACGTTCAGTAATTGCAGTTACTTGAATATTTGGATTGAGCATACGAAGGCGCGCTGCCGCGACCTCTGCTTTGAACTTACCGAGATCAGCTGGTGTATAAAGAACTTGGCGACTAAGATTAGTTTCATCGATCGTATCGAAGTCATTAATTTTCAAATGACCAACACCACTTGATGCGAGATACATCGCAGCAGCACAACCAATCCCGCCAGCCCCAATTAGTAATACAGTGCTGGAGGTGATTCGTTGTTGGCCATCTAAACCCACCTGCTTGAGAGTAAGGTGTCGGGCATCACGGCTCAGCATTTCAAATTATTCGTTGATTATGACTTCGGTGATCATCACAGTATTGAGCGGAACATCCTGATGGCCACCATGATTGCCAGTAGTAACTTTGGCAATAAGATCGACAACATCCATACCATCGATTACTTGACCAAATACTGCGTAGCCAAAGTCTCGACCACCATGGTTGAGGAAGTCGTTGTTGTTCAAATTAATGAAGAACTGGGATGTAGCACTATCGATAGCATTAGTTCGGGCCATTGCCAGCGTACCACGCTCATTCTTCTCGCCATTGTCCGCTTCGTTTTTGATCGGGTCACGTGTTGGTTTAGACTCCATGTTTTCGTCCATGCCACCGCACTGAATCATAAAGTTCGGGATCACGCGATGAAAAATGGTGCCATTATAGTATCCATCCATAACATACTGACGGAAGTTCTCGCAGGAAAGGGGTGCTTTTTCGTCAAAAAGCTCAATTTTAATGTCGCCGTGATTAGTTTTTATAGTGATCATAATATTGATGGTATAGAGAAAATTAAATTATGGGAGCTTATTTACCATTCTGACGCGCCACTGTCACGCGTGGCCTGCCACTAAGGTCATTATGGCATATGATATCAGTCCAGCCCTCGGCTTTAAGTATGTTCGCCACATCGTGAGCTTGATCTATTCCATGCTCTATCATTAGCCATCCGTCTTGGATAAGTATATCGGCGCAATCACGCGCTAATATTCTGATGTCGTCAAGGCCATCTGCGCCCGAGGTGAGCGCTTTTTTTGGTTCACAATGAAGCTCCATTAGAGCTTCATTGTCTTCTGCTAGGTAAGGGGGGTTTGAAATAATGATATTGAATGATTTACCTATTACCGGTGTCGTCCAATCTCCATTAAGAAAAATGAGATTGGAGAGTTTAGCTTGACGCCCATTCTTCTGGGCGATCGCCAAGGCATCAGGACTAATATCAGTTGCTGTTACTTTACACATCAATCGTTCGGCAGCGATCGAAATAGCGATTGCTCCACTTCCAGTTCCAAGATCTAAAATTTGCCAATCAGAATCATGTGGAATCATCTGCAGTGCCAGATCAACTAATAATTCGGTTTCTGGTCGAGGTATCAGTGTTGCCGGACTGACAAGAAAATTATGCGACCAAAATTCTCGTTTTCCCGTAATGTAAGATACTGGCTCTCCTTTGATACGACGCTGCAATTGCTTTTCGAATCGATTGTGCGTTAATTCATCAAGTTCATCTTCAGGGTGTGCGAAAAGATAGCTTCGTGGCTTGTTTATTGCCTGGCATAGCAAAATCTCGGCATCGAGGCGGGCCGAATCACTTCGGTCGGATAAGCGTGATACGGCATTGCTTATGACGGCATCTAGTCTCATCTAGTGTAAACTCGCTCAAAAATAACAATGTATTTTATGTGTCTATGAAAGTGTATTCCAATATTCTCGAAATGGTCGGTGAAACACCGATGCTCGAGATTACCAATATCGACACGGGCCCGTGTCGCCTATTCATGAAGCTAGAACTAATGAATCCTGGAGGATCGATAAAAGATCGCATCGGTATTTCGATGATTGAGGAAGCAGAAAAGCGCGGTGACATCAAATCTGGTGATACGTTAGTCGAAGCTACCGCTGGAAATACTGGTTTGGGTCTTGCACTAGTTGCGGCACGAAAGGGTTATCACCTGATTCTTGTTCTGCCAGATAAAATGAGCCAAGAGAAAATATTTAATCTTCGTGCTATGGGAGCTGAAGTGGTGCTGACGCGATCTGATGTTGGTCGAGGCCATCCTGAGTATTACCAGGATCTTGGTAAAAGAATTGCGAAAGAAAAAGATGCCTATTTTATTAACCAATTTGGTAATCATGATAATCCTCTAGCGCATGAGACTGGAACTGGACCAGAGATTCTCGAGCAAATGGATGGTGATCTCGATGCAATTGTTTTAGGTGTTGGATCTAGTGGCACAGTGAGTGGTATTGGTAAATATCTCACTGAGAATGCGCCACAGGTTGATTTGATTTTGGCTGATCCAGAAGGCTCTGTTCTGACGAATTGGATTAACAAGGGTGAAATAGATGTTGGCGGTAGCTGGCTTGTTGAAGGTATAGGTGAGGATTTTATTCCTGATATAGCTAATTTCGAAAAAGTGACCAAAGCCTATGCGATAAGTGATGCTGAATCTTTTGCAGCGGCACGCAATTTATTGAGACGAGAAGGCATTCTCGCTGGTTCGTCATCTGGAACCTGTATGGCAGCAGCTTTGAAATACTGCCGCGAGCAAACTGAGGCTAAGAGAGTTGTTACTTTTGCCTGTGATACTGGAAATAAGTACTTGTCTAAACTATTTAATAATTTTTGGATGGAAGACCAAGGATTCATAGCTCGTGAAAGTTTTGGAGACCTAAGAGATCTCGTCGGTCGACCACATGGTGAACGTGCAACGATTACAGTTGGGCCGACGGATGTGTTGACTACAGCACATAATCGGCTACGTAATGCTGGATTTTCGCAGTTGCCAGTTATGGATGAAGAACGCCTAGTAGGTGTTGTCACAGAAGACGCAATTATTCAGTTCGTATATGGGCATCCAGAGCTAATGACGGCACCTGTTAAGGATGCGATGGAGTCAGCCTTCATAAGGCTTGATAAAACAGAAAGCGTCAATAATCTTGTCGCTATGCTTCGTATCCAGCCTTATGCGGCTATATTGGATGGCGAAGAATTTGTAGGTCTCATCACTAGATCTGATGTTTTAAATTATTTGCGAAGGCAAGTTTAGTTTATTGTTAAGTAATCTTATTCATCTAATGTAGCGAGCTGATCTGCCTGATATTCATTGATTAGAGGTTCAATAACCTGATCAAGCGCTCCTTCAACTATTTCGTTTAGTTTATATAGGGTCAGATTGATGCGATGGTCGGTTACGCGACCTTGTGGGTAGTTATAGGTTCGAATCCTCTCAGATCGGTCGCCTGAACCTACTAGTAGTTTACGTTTCTCAGCATGTTCAGCTGCTTGTTTGGTTACTTGTGTATCGAGCAATCGGGCTTGCAGTAAAGACATGGCGCGTGCACGATTTTTATGCTGTGAGCGTTCGTCCTGACACTCGACAACAATTCCTGATGGTAAATGCGTTAGTCTCACTGCTGAATCTGTTTTGTTTACGTGCTGACCACCTGAGCCCGATGCACGATAAGTATCAACACGAAGATCAGATGGATTGATATCAATTTCTTCAACTTTATTTGGTTCGGGTAACACTGCAACTGTACATGCTGAAGTGTGAATTCGCCCCTGAGATTCTGTTGTTGGTATACGCTGCACGCGGTGCGCACCCGACTCGAATTTTAATTTTGCAAAAATACTGTTGCCAGTGATACGACTAATAATTTCTTTATATCCACCATGATCACCTTCGCGCGCGGAGATGATTTCAAGCACCCAGCCAGTTATCTCCACATATCTTGAATACATGCGAAATAAGTCACCAGCAAAAATAGCTGCTTCATCCCCGCCAGTACCGGCACGAATTTCGAGATAAACGTTTGCTGTATCATGAGGGTCAGGCGGAATAAGTGATTTCTGCAATTGCAGAAGCAGAGAGTCCTGTCTGCTCATTAGCGTTTCAACTTCCTCGCGGCCCATATTACTTACCTCGGCATCGGGATCATTAACCATTTCTTTGGCTGCTGTAATTTCCTCGGATAATGCCTCATATTCCTTGAATAAGTTAACTACTGGCTCAACACGTGCATATTCTTTTGATAAGTCACGAAACTTATTTTGATCTTCAATAATATTGGGATCAGCTAACAGACCTGCGATTTCTTCAAAGCGATCGCCAACGGACATAAGCTTTAAACGTATTGATTTATTCACTGATTATTCTTTTTTGTTTGCATTGAGATTAAAAAGTATACAGGCAGCATCGATAACTTCTTCGCTAGAATCCTCACCTGCTTTGCGTAGTGAAACACTGGGTTCATGCAGAATTTTTTTCATAAGTGAGTCTGTCGCATATTTTATAGCATCATCTGGAGATTCACCTCGAGCCAGGCGCCGTTGCGCCAGTGTATTAACCTCATCACGAATAGTCTCGCATTGCTCACGAAGAGCGGCGATGACTGGAACCGCTTGTTTGGACCATTCAATATTCTGATAGCGGCGAACTTCTTCGTCCAGCAGTTTGTCTGCCTGGATGGCCGCCGCTTTTCGATTACCTTGGCTTTGTTGAATAACTTTGTTGAGATCATCAATGGAATACAAATAGACATCCTTGAGATGACCAACCTTGGATTCAATGTCGCGTGGTACCGCGATGTCGATAGCGAAAATTAATTTTCGCTTGCGTGCTTTTATAGCAGCCTCCATATGTGAAACACGGATAATTGGGTCAGGACTGGCGGTCGAGCAGATTAATATGTCAGCTTTGGGTAGAGTATTTTTAATCTCGGAGAGTGGCACAGCAAACCCACCATATTGCTCAGCTAGGTTACGAGCTTGATTGATGCTGCGGTTTGCAATTAATAGTTGACCAATATTCTTGTTTGAAAGATGTTTCGCCAGCAATTCTACAGTGGCTCCAGCACCAACCAGTAGAGCAGTGTGGTTATTAAATCCAGCAAAAAACTGATTTGCGAGGTTGACTGCTGCGGAAGCTATCGATACTGGTCTTGCACCTATCTGTGTGTCCGTTCGTATCTTTTTTGCAACCGCAAAAGTTTGTTGCAGTAGACGACCTAATTGATTCTTTAAAGTATCAGCATTCTGTGCCTGACGAAAAGCATCTTTTAGTTGTCCAAGAATTTGTGTTTCGCCAAGGACCATTGAATCTAGCCCACAGGCTACTCGAAAGATATGTCGAATAGCTGCATCATTACTATGTGTGAATATAGAGTTTGCAAAAGATGGACAAAGATTACGATCAATATGTAACCATTCATATAATTTTTCAAAGCCGACATCGTCTGAAACGACATAGAATTCTGTCCGGTTGCAGGTCGAAAGAAGAGCAACTTCGTTGATGCCGGGAAGTCTAGCCACGCTGGTGAGCGCACGCGCAACGTCATCTCCCGAGAAAACGACTTGCTCGCGAATTTCGACAGGTGCCGTGTTATGGTTTAGCCCAAGTATTTGTAGCGGCATTACGTTTTTTTGATGGCGCCGATGTGTGGCACCGAAGGGTTACGGATTGCGTATCATAAGCCAACTGAACCACTAGTTCCTTCGTCTCTGTAAATAATTTGTGAACGCCCGTATAACGGCATCAGCGTATGAAATTTTTTTTTCCCGAGAATGATTCTCATTGAGGCCTGCAGTCCGCGTCATTGGGATATATGGACAAAATGTTTATGCTACAAAATTGCCATACATTGCCAATACTCAGGTTGATAGCGCCACTTTTTTTTATGACCCTCATGAGTTTTGCTCAGGTTTTAGCTGAAGAGGGCGCCTTATCGGCGACTAATGCGCACATATTACGTGCCGAAAGAGCCTTGCAACTGGATGAATATCTGGTTGCTGCTATCGAGTATCGTAAGGCTGCGATGCTAAGTGACAAGATCGAACTTACTCGAAAAGCTACACATTTTTGTTTTATTCATAAATTTAATGATGAGGCACTAATAGCTGCTAAGCGCTGGATTAAACTCGACAAGAAGAGTGATGAAGCTCGGGTTTTTCTAGGACAGCTATACTTTCGGCTCGATGATCTTAAGAATTCAAGACGTCAATTTAGGCGACTGATAAGGGCAGGTAAGAAGGACCCGAGTAAGCAGTTTTTATTATTGGTTAGTTACTTAACTAATGAACAATACCCTAAGCGCGCTGATAAATTGATGCGAAGTCTTGCTAAACCCTATCGTGATTTAGCGATGGCACATTTCGCTGTGGCCGTACTTGCTCTGCAGGCGGGTGATATTGAATATACCAAGGAGCGCGTGATTCGCTCTATGGAATTAGATCCTGAGCTGGGTCGTCCTAAACTGCTGTATGCACGTGCTTTGATGGCTGAGGGTAAGAAAGATAAGGCGATTAGTTATCTCGAGCACATTATAGGAGATAGCGCTTACCCAGATCCGGATGCACGATTAGAGCTGGCAAGTTTTTACATGATGTTCGGACGAGATGAAGATGCATTGAGCCAAGTGAATCAGGTCCTTATGGATTATAAAGGCCGCGATGACGCGCTTCGTCTTATGGGGATTATTAATTTTCGTCTGGATCGTCTGGATGCAGCATGGGGTAACTTTCAGGATCTGTTGGCATCTGGTCAGTATCAAATGGATGCGTTGTTTAATCTTGCTCGTATTTCGGATTATCGAGAGCAGTATGAGCGCGCGGTTAGGCTTTATGGAGAAGTTCGTTTTGGGGAGAATGCAATTATTTCGCAACGTCGAGCGAGTGTGCTACTTGCCCATCAACTGAATGATGTTGAGAGCGCAATGAACCTCCTTGAGGCATTTGCGGAGACGTCGCCAAACTTTGCGATTGAGGCAATAACATTGAAGGCCCAATTACTAGTTTCGCTGAAGCGTTACGAAGAAGGGATGGGTTTATACGAGAAAGTGATCGAGTTTCGTCCTGATAATGAAAGTCTATTTTTAAGTCTCGCCGAGATAATGCTGCGAATAGGACGAATCGACGAGTCGATAATTGCATATCGTAATGCAGTGAAACGTTGGCCGGACAGTGCGTTGGCACTCAATGCATTGGGCTATACACTAGCAGATCACACTAATCAGTTTTTTGAGAGTGAAGAACTTATTCGAAAAGCATTGGTATTGGAGCCTGAGAATCCCGCTATTATTGACAGTCTTGGATGGATTCTATACAAAACTGGACGCTATGAAGAAGCGCTGGTTGAGTTGCGACGTGCCTATGAGCTGCTTCCAGATCATGAAGTTGCTTCACATATCGTTGAAGTTCTTGTAGAGCTTGAACAATATGATGAGGCTTTACAGGTGCTTGAATCTGCAGAAAAGTCTATATTGGAAAGCGAGTTATTGAAAAATGTTCGTGATCGCTATTTTTCAGAAAAACCTTGAAAGTAAGCTCATTCGGTTTGCCAGGCTTGGCTTATGTCTGGCAATTATTTCTGGCTGCACCTCTGTGCGGCCCAGTATCGACTTGCCAAATATTGCAACCTGGGATTTGCGGCAGGAAGCACTTGGGCAATTAGATGACTGGGAGTTTCGGGGCCGTATCGCTGTTAAATCTGAAGAAGAGGGTTTTAATGGCCATCTTAATTGGGTTCAAGATGGCGATAAATTTTTTGCGACAGTTGGTGGGCCGCTTGGTGTAGGCGCGGTAAAAATCAAAGGAGACAGGTGGAAGGTGTCTCTGACAGATAAGGATGGGATTATTACTGTTTTGGAGGATCCAGAAACGGAGCTTTACTTACGTTATGGTTGGACAGTCCCAATTAATAGTTTTCGCTACTGGGTCTTGGGAATAGAAGACCCTTCAACTAAAGTCAAAGCTGAAGTTGACGAGTTTGGCCGTCTTGTCAGCCTGCGGCAAAACGATTGGGAGCTAAAAATATCGCGCTACCATGAAAGTGCAGGCCAGGAAATGCCATATAATTTGACGGTGAGCAACCCCGATACCCGCGTACGTATGGTTATCGACAAATGGACGTTTTACCAGCGTTGACAGTTGACGGGCGTAAAAGCACAATCGCATCGCAACAAGAAAGCAAACGCTGATTGGGGCGTAGCCAAGCGGTAAGGCATCGGGTTTTGATCCCGTGTACCGCAGGTTCGAATCCTGCCGCCCCAGCCATTTTATGGTTTAAGGGGGTATCGTGGATCTGGCAACAACGGCAGTTTTTTCGGGCAACGCTCATCCGCAACTGGCGCAGGAGATTGCTCGTTATTTAAGAGTTCCACTAGCACGTGCTCAAGTGGGCCACTTCTCTGATGGCGAAAACAACGTCGAAATCCTCGAGAATATTCGTGGTCGAGAGACCTTTATTATCCAGCCGACCTGTCCACCGGCCGCTGAGAATCTGATGGAGCTTTTGGTCATGATAGATGCGGCCAGGCGGGCCTCCGCTGCACGCATTACGGCTGTAGTACCTTATTTTGGTTTTTCAAGGCAGGATCGACGTCCGCGGTCAGCTCGAGTACCGATTACCGTCAAATTGGTTGCAAAAATGATTGCGACCGCAGGTGCTGATCGTGTTCTGACGGTCGATTTACATGCCGACCAAATTCAAGGCTATTTTGATATTGCCGTAGATAATGTCTATGCGTCTCCCATACTGCTTGGTGATATCTGGAAACAGAAATATGAAAACATGGTAGTTGTATCACCTGATGTAGGGGGTGTGGTCCGGGCTCGGGCACTCGCTAAACGTCTCGGAGATGCTGATCTCGTTATTATCGACAAGCGTCGTGATAAAGCGAATCAATCTGAGGTCATGAATATCATTGGTGAGGTCGAAGGCAGAAATTGCATTATGATCGATGATATGGTGGATACTGCCGGCACCTTATGCAATGCAGCAAACACTTTAAAAAGTCGGGGTGCAATAAGTGTGACGTCTTACATAACGCATGCAGTGTTATCTGATCCTGCTGTGGAGCGAATTTCTGATTCTGATCTTGCTGAGGTTGTAGTAACGGATACGATTCCACTTAATGCAGAAGCTAAGGCATGTTCAAAAATTCGCCAGTTATCGACAGCTGAACTATTGGCTGAGACAATACGAAGAATCTCCGACGAAGAATCTGTTAGCTCCCTTTACCTCGATTAGTCAGTACGTTAAGATGCGCGCCCTTGCGTGAATTGGTCGCGATTCGCGTTTATCTCAATGTTAGAAAGTTTCAAAAAACCAATCAGTTAGTGGAGAATAGTCATGAAAGACAATTTCGATCTAATTGCAGAGCTTCGTGAGGACCAGGGGAAGGGTGCGAGCCGCCGCCTACGTCACAAAGGTAAAGTTCCTGCAATTATATATGGTGCTGGGCGCCCGCCAAGGTCATTGATGTTCGATCAGAACAAAGTATTAAAGAAGCTCGAGAATGAGTCTTTTTATTCGAGCATTCTGAATATCAAGGTGGGTGAAAAATCACAGGCTGCGATTATTAAAGATTTGCAACGCCATCCTTCCAAGCACATGATTATGCATATGGATTTTCAACGTATCGTCGACGATATTGAAATCAAGATGAATGTCCCACTTCACTTTTTGGGCGAAGATATTGCTCCAGGTGTTAAATTAGATGGAGGCAGCGTATCTCATTTGATGAACGATGTTGAAATCACCTGCTTACCAAAGGATCTGCCTGAATACCTTGAAGTTGACGTATCTGAGCTCAAGCTGGATGCAATGTTATATCTCTCTGATATCAAGCTGCCATCAGGTGTCGAGATTCTAGGCCTCGTACCTGGTGAAGAGAGTGATCAGGGAATCGTTTCGATTCATGTGATCAAAGAGATACCGATTGAGGAAGATATTATCGAGGGTGCAGAAGTACCAGTTGGTGAAGAAGGTGAAGCAGAAGACAATCAATCTGCCGAAGAAGGATCCAGTGAAGAGTCCAAAGACGGGTAATTTCTTTTGCAAAATATATGAAAAAACCGCCATCTGGCGGTTTTTTTGTTTAACATTGCTACGCAATGCCAAACATGATTCGAATTATCGCCGGCCTCGGTAACCCTGAGGAAAAATACGAGCGAACTCTACACAATGCCGGTTTTTGGTTTGTGGACGCTTTGGCTTCGAAACATAGTGGCATTTTTCACTTCGAAAAGAAATTTGATGCTGACTGTTGCAGAATTGAGTTGCATGGCGAAGAAGTTTGGTTGATAAAACCACAAAGCTATATGAACCTTAGTGGTGGACCAATTAGGGGGGTCATCGATTACTATCGACTGAAAGTGAACGAGCTTCTTGTGGTGCAAGACGAGATCGATCTACCTCCTGGAGTAACACGCTTGAAAGCTGGTGGCGGCCATGGTGGACACAATGGTTTACGTGACATTATCCATCATTGTGGAGCTGAATTTCTTCGTCTTCGTCTTGGTGTTGGTCATCCAGGAGATAAGAATCAGGTGACCAACTATGTTCTGAAGCGTGGATCTAAAGATGTTGAGCGGGCGATCGAGAAGAATATTGATGAGGCGATCGCGGTTATACCGCTATTGATGAAGGATGGCCTCAACGCAGCAACAAAAATACTACATACTAAAGAGTAAAACTAAATGTCTATTACTTGTGGCATCGTCGGCTTACCGAATGTTGGAAAGTCGACTTTGTTTAATGCATTGACTGCCGCTGAAATTGCGGCGGAAAATTATCCTTTTTGCACGATAGAGCCGAACGTCGGAATCGTTCCAGTGCCCGATTCACGACTGATGGTGCTTGCTGAAATAGTTAAACCTCAAAAGATATTGCCGACGACGATGGAGTTCGTTGATATCGCGGGCTTGGTTGCAGGTGCCTCAAAGGGTGAGGGTTTGGGTAATCAATTTTTGGCAAATATTCGTGAGACTAAAGCGATTGCTCATGTGGTCCGATGTTTTGAGAATAGTGACGTTACTCATGTAGCGGGGAAAATCGATCCGTTAGACGACATTGAAACGATTAATACTGAACTTGCTCTAGCTGATCTGGAGTCTATTGAGCGGCAATTAGACCGTGTTGCACGAACGGCTAAGACGGGACAGAAAGATGCAATAGCGCACCGTGATGCACTGACAGACATCAAAGCTCATCTTGATGAGGGCTTAGCGGTTCGTTCACTTATTAAGTCTGACCTCCAAAGCGAAATTTTGAGGGACATTCATCTAATTACAAATAAGCCTGTGATGTATGTTGCGAACGTTGATGAAGGCGGTTTCGAAAACAATGTTCACCTTGATGCCGTTCATCAATACGCGAGAGATGAAGGGGCAGAGGTCGTCACAATATGCGCTTCTATCGAGGCAGAGATTGCGCTTCTGGATGATGAAGATAAAGAAATATTTCTCTCTGACCTGGGCTTTAATGAGCCAGGTCTTAACCGCGTTGTCCGACATGGTTACAATTTGCTTGGCTTACAGACCTATTTTACTGCGGGCGAAAAAGAAGTACGTGCTTGGACGACTAAGGTTGGTGCTACAGCACCTCAAGCGGCAGGCGAGATACATACTGATTTTGAGAAGGGGTTCATTCGAGCAGAGACAGTTGCGTATGACGACTTCGTTAATGGTAATGGCGAGCAGGGAGCGAAGGAAGCAGGTCGACTTCGCCTTGAAGGTAAGGAGTACATTGTGCAGGAAGGCGACATCTTGCATTTTCGGTTTAATGTCTGAGCTAAGGTCAAGTTTAGTATTGTCTTGACAGCCCTCTGCGGCATCAGGAGAATCTGCGGCCCAAATTAGGTGATGTAGCTCAGTTGGTTAGAGCGACGGACTCATAACCCGTAGGTCGGTGGTTCAAATCCACCCTTCACCACCATATTTAATCTAACCCTCTTTTTTTGAATGAGTTCAGATGGGAGTCGGGCCATCAAAAGGTGGCCCGTAACCTGAAAATTATTACAAACAGAGGGTCTAAGTGCCTCATTCAAATTGCCCCATTGCCTGTGCACATTGACCAGCAGCGTTGATAGTTTTTGCTTTCAAGTACACCTCACGATGAATCTTGTGGAGGATTGCAAGAATAAATGTTCCGAAATTATTCATTTTTTATTGAAAAGACTTTAGATGCGGCTTACCTTCTGATGTGAGAGCATAAAAAAATGACAGATAAAACTCTATTGATTGGTGACATAGGCGGCACTAATGCGCGCTTTGCACTAGCAGACCCTGAACAACCGGGTTTTTACGATGTAATGAAATTAAAATGTGCCGATTTTGTATCGGCAGATGCTGCGATTAGGCACTATCTTGATGATGTGTCTGCGGGCTCGCCCGATATAATTTGCTTGGCTGGCGCGGGACCAGTAATGGATGAAGTGATTAAACTTACGAATAATCACTGGATACTGGACGCGGTAAGCATGAGAGCGGAATTCGATATTGATGCTGTACATTTATTGAATGATTTTGAAGCTGTCGCATATTCGATATCAGAATTACAAGAAAATGATCTCCAATCGATAGGGATGCCTGAAAGGAAATTATTGCCGGTTGATAAATTTAATATTGCGATAATTGGTGCAGGAACTGGGTTTGGTGTAGCCGGTCTCATAAGGCGCGCTAATGCATTGATTCCTATCGTTGGGGAAGGTGGGCATATAGGTTTTGCTCCTAAATCCAAGATTCAGTTGGAGCTTCTTAGTATCTTAAGTAATGACTTTGATCGCATAAATTTGGATCGATTAGTATGTGGGCCAGGAATAGAGATTATCTATTCAGCTTTGGCATTAATTTACGGTGAGCAGCGAGCTCAATTATCAGCTAAAGAAATTTTTACAGAGAGTCACAAGGGTAGTGATCCATTAGCCTTTGAAACAGTGGATATATTCTTCGAAATTCTTGGCCAAGTATCTGGTGATATAGCTTTATGTATGGGTGCGACAGACGGTGTTTATTTAGCTGGCGGAATTGCGAAACGATATCCAATATTATTGCAAAATAGTAAGTTCCGAAGTGCATTTGAAAGTAAAGATCGTCAGCATGCTTATATGGAGCGCATTCCAACGTTGCTAATTACCCAAGATGATCCTGGGCTACTTGGGGCAGCCAATTGCGCGCTTAAGCTGTCTTCATCTTAATCGTTTTTGATGATTCTGCCCCGGGTTGGTATAGTTTTTTATAATTTTCACCTTCTTTGTCAAGCATAAAGGATAGAACATTGCTAGATTATGTTTAGATATAATCGACGAGGGTGTCGTTCTACCTAAGTTCAATTGGCGCAATTTCAAAACTACCCTGAAGTTTAACAACGTAAAATTGATTATTATTGATACCCTATCTGGACAGAAATTATTGCAAACGCTAGAGGTCGTATGACAGATTCAGATTCTTTGGCGGACGAGACCCTGCCAGCACAGCAAAGTTCCTATAATTACGAAGACTTGCTTCGGATGGGACGTGGTGAGATGTTCGGCAAGGAAAATGGCCGACTTCCTAAGCCACCAATGCTCATGACAGATCGAGTTACACTGGTTACTAACAATACTGGTAAATACGGTAAGGGCGAGCTTAAAGCTGAACTGGATATTAACCCGAATCTCTGGTTCTTTGATTGCCATTTTGAAAGCGATCCAGTTATGCCTGGCTGTCTGAGTCTTGATGCTTTGTGGCAGTTGGTTGGTTTTTATCTAGTCTGGGGCGGACATCAGGGTAAAGGGCGAGCATTAGGCGTTGGTAAAGTGAAGTTCGCTGGTCAAATATTACCGACATCAAAACTGGTTACATTTCAAATTGATATCAAACGATTAATTTCGCGCAAACTGGTGCTTGCTCTCGCTGATGGAACAGTTTCCGTTGATGGTCGTGAGATATATACAGCTGAAGATTTAAAAGTTGGTTTATTTACTTCAATCGAAAACTTCTAGGATTCATAAATGCGTCGTGTTGTCATAACAGGCCTTGGTGCTGTTTCTTGCTTAGGTAACTCAAAAGAAGATATTACCGAGTCTTTGCGTCTTGGACGTTCTGGCATTGTTGCTAATGAAGAGTTTAAGGAAATGGGACTGCGCAGCCAGGTCTCTGGTAGCGTAAATATTGATACGAAGGAGTTTATTGACCGTAAGGTTTTGCGATTTATGGGAAATGCAGCAGCATATGCGTACATCGCAATGCAGCAGGCTATTGATGATTCAGGACTTAATGAGAGTGATGTATCAAACGTCCGCTCGGGTATTATTGCTGCATCTGGTGGAGCTTCCAGTGAAAATATTGTCAAAAGTGCTGATATTTTGCGTGCTCGCGGAGTGCGGAAAATTGGACCTTATATGGTGACTCGCACGATGGGTAGTTCAATTTCTGCTTGTCTTGCTACACCATTCAAAATTAAGGGTGTTAATTATTCTCTGACATCAGCCTGTGCTACTAGCGCGCATTGCATTGGTTCTGCGGCTGAACAAATTCAACTGGGTAAACAGGATATTGTTTTTGCCGGTGGCGGTGAGGAAGAACATTGGTCTCTCGCATGTTTGTTTGATGCAATGGGAGCTTTGTCTTCGAAATATAATGATGATCCGACAACAGCTTCACGTCCTTATGATTCAATGCGTGACGGTTTTGTTATCGCAGCGGGCGCTGGAATGGTGGTTGTTGAAGAGCTCGAACATGCGAAAGCGCGTGGGGCGAAGATTTATGGTGAGTTAGTTGGATACGGTGCTACGTCGGATGGCAGCGATATGGTAGCTCCCTCGGGTGAGGGTGCTATTCGCTGTATGGATATGGCACGTTCTACAGTTGAAGGCCCAATTGATTATATTAATACTCACGGTACCAGTACGCCTGTTGGTGATGTGACAGAAGTAGAAGGAATATTTAAATTATTTGGTGAGGATATGCCAAGATTTGGGTCATCAAAATCAATGTGTGGACACTCCTTGGGTGCGACTGGTGCCCAGGAAGCGATTCATTGTTTGTTAATGATGCAAGACGATTTTATTGCTCCATCAATTAATGTTAAAAATATCGATCCGATTGTCGAAGGTAAACCACTTGTTACCGATTTGATTGAGAACGCAGACCTCAAGACGGTAATGACAAATAGTTTTGGCTTCGGCGGTACTAACGGCACGTTGGTATTTCAAAAGTATTAATTTAGGAATTAGTAATTTCTATATGATTAATAGTTAGTCATAATCGACTACTATGATTATTGAAACGCTAAGTGAAACAGGCTGCTATGGCGGCAAAATTGGCTTTTATCGGCATACCTCGGCAGTTAATAACTGTGATATGCAGTTCTCTGTATTCCTTCCACCTCAGGCCGCTTTGGGTAAGGTTCCAGTTCTGACATTTCTCTCGGGGCTAACCTGTACTGAAGAAAACTTTATGGTTAAGAGTGGCGCCTTACGCATCGCTGCCAAATTGGGTTTGATGCTAGTATCGCCGGATACAAGTCCACGCGGTAATGGCGTTCCCGATGACCCTGATGAGAGCTATGACTTTGGTCTTGGTGCGAGTTTTTATGTGAATTCGACAGAGCAACCCTTCTCGCAGCATTATCAGATGTACGATTATGTGACTCAGGAATTACAACAAATCATCTTTAATAATTTTCCAGGTGATCGAGATCGTCATGGTCTCTCTGGACACTCGATGGGTGGCCACGGCGCACTGATTATTGGCTTGAGAAACCCTGATATTTTTAACTCGTTATCAGCATTCGCTCCCATTTGTTCAACTTTGCATAGTCCGTGGGGTAAAAAAGCGTTAGGTTATTATCTTGGTAATGATAAAACGAAATGGGCTGCCTATGACTCTTGTGAGGTTGCACGAAACGTTACGAATCCTTGTTTGTATCAAAAAATACTTCTAGATCAGGGAGCTAACGACCCTTTCCTTGTTGAGCAATTAAGGCCAGAACTACTAAAGACCGCCTGCGAAGAGAGTGGGCTAGCATTGGAGTTACGTATTCACGATGGTTACGATCATGGCTACTATTTCATCTCCACGTTTATCGAGGAGCATTTAAAATTCCATGCAGATCAGCTTAAAAGCTGACAATGACAGCAATTATGGAAAGTTTTTTTATTTTTTGTTTACTAATGTTGGCGACTGGTTGTGTCGCGGGCATATTAGCGGGATTGTTTGGTATTGGAGGTGGAATTGTCATTGTTCCAGTTCTCGAAATGACCCTGGGATTCGTTGGTGTTGATCCAGCAATTCGCATGCATGTCGCGGTTGCAACTTCTTTGGCAATAATTGTTCCAACCTCAATTTCATCTGCGCGCACCCATCATCAACTTCAGGCAGTTGACTTTGAAATTGTGAAACGCTGGGCGCCGTTTGTATTGCTTGGCGCTTTGTCTGGAGCGTGGATTGCTGCGCAGGTTCATAGTCATGTTCTAGCGATTATTTTTGCAGTGGTTGCATTGGCCACCGCGTTAAAAATGATTTTTTTTCCGAAAGTTCGAAATCTAACTGATGACGTGCCTCGAGATTCATTATTAAGTGTAGTCCCAATTTCTATAGGGTGTCTGTCAAGCATGATAGGCATTGGTGGTGGAACTTTCTCAGTTATGACACTGACCTTATTTAATCAGCCAATTCATCGTGCAATTGGTACGGCTGCATTATTAGGTTTGGTGATTAGTTTGCCTGGTACCATTGGATTTATTATTGCTGGATGGAATGACGTACGCGTACCAGATATGAACCTAGGTTATGTTAGCTTGATAGGTTTTGCATTAATCTCACCTGCGACGATATTGACTACTTCTTTTGGAGCGAAGATCGCGCATTCGTTTTCTGAAAATAGACTTACTATATTGTTCGGAGTTTTCTTAATGGTTGCAGCTGTTCGCTTGTTTTATTGCGCTCTTATATGAATAGATTGCTAGCTATCACTCTCATTTCTATTTTTGTCATTAGCTGCGGACCTAAGCAATTAGAATCTGATGATGCATTTGATTGTTTAAATTGTGAAAACTGGAACTTGCCTCAGGAGCCATTTCGCATCTATGGTAATACTTGGTATGTTGGCACCACAGGCCTTTCATCAATTCTAATTAAAACTGATGATGGATTGATCCTTATTGATGGAGCTTTGCCGCAATCAGCTCCGCTAATCGATGCTAATATTCGTAAGCTGGGTTTCAATCCTCATGAGATTGAAGCTATCCTTCTTTCTCATGCGCACTATCATAATGCTGGCGGCATTAATGCATTACAGCGTATGTCTGGAGCAGTTGTCTACACCAGTGATGCAGGGCACAAGGTTCTCACGAGTGGTGAGTTGCAAGATGATGACCCACAATATTTACGTCATATAGATGCGTCGGGAATCCCTGCAGTAAATAATGTAGAGGCAATAAGTAATCGTGAAATTGTTTCGGTTGGGATGGTAAATGTTACGGCCATTTATACGCCGGGACATACGCCTGGCGGCATAACTTGGACATGGGAGTCGTGTGCACTTGGAAGGTGTTATGACATCGTATATGCGGATAGCCTTTCAGCAGTTTCGGCAGAGGGTTACTATTTCAGTGCTGGTCCAGCAGAGAAGCAGATTGTTGAGAGCGCCAATACGCTAGCAGGCCTTGATTGCGATATTTTATTGTCACCTCACCCGTTCTTTTTCGGAATGCAGGCAAAGCTTGAGAAGCGCGATAAGGGAAATCCGTTTGTTAATAATGTTGCCTGTATGATTTATGCAGAAACTGCATTGAATTGGTTGGAGCAGCGGTTGCAATCAGAAGGCAGGTAATCTGCCTTTTTAGCATGGCTGCAAGAGTTTCCAGATTTAACTAAATACGACCACGATCATTTTCGTTTTGCATTAGCTTATTTGCGCTATGAAAATAGGGACATGAACCCAGATTAGGGGATGAGAAAAATCGAACATCTATCTTACCTATTGTCGCAATTTTTTTGGCGACATGTATCCGATGGGCATCCATTGGCTATGATTACTGTACTCAGTACAGAAGGCTCGACTTACAGCAAAACAGGCAGTCAAATGTTGGTCAATACTGCTGGTGAATTACAGGGTATGCTATCCGGGGGGTGCCTTGAGGGTGATCTGGCAGAGCGCTCAAGGGGCATCATAGAGAGCGGTATCGCAGAAATCATAACCTATGATTTGCGTGATGATGATGAGGTGTTTGGATTAGGTATTGGCTGTGAAGGGGTAATAAAAATACTCATACAGCCCTTGAGCTTAGCCAATGATTACCAGCCTTTCCATGCGTTGCTAAAAGCGCTTGAATCAGCCTCTGAAGCTGAAATGCCGCTTGCTGATGCGAGTAAAAAGATTGGTGTTTCTTGTATTAAAGCTCCCGTTCGTCTTCTGATACTTGGCGCGGGTTTGGATGCAGAGCCTCTTGTTGTATTTGCAGTCACACTGGGGTGGGAGGTCAATGTATCAGATTATAGGCCAGCCTTAGTAGACCGCCTGAAAAAAAATAACGATGTAATGGCTGAATGTATACCGCATCATGACATTGCGCTAGGATTTGATTTATCGCGCTTTGATGCTGCCATAGTAATGAGTCACAATTTAGATGCGGATCGATCTTATCTAAGCGCATTGGCTGATTCTTCGATCGACTATATAGGATTGCTTGGGCCGCCACATCGTAGAGATAGACTTATGCGTGATTTAGAAGTAGCAGCAAGCTCATTGCGTGATCGTCTTCATAGTCCAGTTGGTAAGCGGATAGGTGGTCGGGGCCCAGCCGCGATTGCTTTAGAAATTGTAGCCGAGTTACAGGCTTATTTTTATATTGATACCACCTAGGATTGATCAAGTAGATTTAGTTCTCGTGGTGTGTCGACGTCGTATTTCGCAGCTGGCAGTTCGATTTTTCTCAAGTCAAATTTACCATTCTGCAATAATTGTTTTGCTCCCGATTCGCCATCGAGCTTTCTAAGGTGACTGAATGTGTTTCTCGGGAAGAGAATAGGAGGACCTGTAATCTCGTTATACTTTGAAGCTACAATTTCATTTTCGGATCCAGACCATGAAGCGATAAGGGTGGCTAGATGTTGTGTTGAAACAAGAGGTTGGTCTGCGAGCATTATCAATATTGCGTCAGCGTTTTGTCGGCAGGAATCTGCCGCTGCCGCGATACTAGTTCCTATTCCTTTTTTAAAGTTTTTGTTTAACACTATAGTATTAGCCAAATGAGCAGATGCTTCGATAACAGCATTAGAGTCATGCCCAACAATGAGGTTCACTCGACCTTTACAAACACCTTGAGCGGCTATGAGTGCATGCTGTATTAACGGCAAGCTGCGAAAAACCTGGATAAGCTTAGTTGCACCAAAACGAGTTGATGTGCCAGCGGCTAATATGCAGGCATGGATTACTGGCAGAGATGATTGATATGTCATTATGTGAGAAATTCTGTACTAAGCGCTCGTACTGTGTCTACAAAAAGGATAAAAATGGGACGTATAATTTTCATATATTCGACTGTTGATGGCCATACACTGAAGATTTGTGAATATTTGGCCAAGGTTGTTAAAAATCGAGGTTTTTCTACAGATATTGTCAAACTGACGCCTAATAGCGCGATTGATTTAGAGGCTTTTGATCAAGTCGTCATCGGAGCGAGTGTCCGTTATGGAAAGCATCGCTTGGAAGTAGAACAATTCATAACAGATAACATTGAAAAGATAGAGGTTAAGCACGGTGCTTTTTTTTCAGTTAATGCAGTGGCTAGAAAGCCTGGCAAGAGGAGCGCTTCTAGCAATCCATACGTTAGAAAATTCTTAGAAAAATCTATTTGGAAGCCATCAATTATTGGAATATTTGGCGGTATGATTGACTACTCGATGTATGGATTTTGGGATAGAACGATGATCCGCTTCATTATGTGGATAACGAAAGGTCCGACTGATTTGAATAGTAAAGTTGATTTCACCAACTGGGATGAAGTGGAAGCATTTGGCGGCGCACTATGCACAATTCGATCTAATGCTAATCATAATAAAGAGACAAAGTAATGAGATATGCAAATAAAATTTTTATCTTATCCACCGTAAAAATTTAAATTTTCTTTTATTATATGGTGCATAACGGACTGCCAAGTCAGGCCACCATGCCCGTTTCATGATTGACTTCATATGGCTAAATGTTTTAAAGCCTGATTGACCGCTGTAGGCTCCCATGCCGCTCGATCCAACACCGCCAAACGGTAGATCGTGAACCGCCATGAACATCATCACGTCATTAACACAGGCGTTACCACAGCTTACTTGTTCTAGAAATTTCTTTTCGGTGACCTTATTGTTAGTAAATATGTAAGCTGAAAGTGGTTTTTCGCCCTGACGGATAATGTCAATAGCATGTTCAATATCATTTGCTCGGACGAAAGGAAGCACTGGACCAAATATCTCCTCTTGCATAATGGGACTTTCGAGGGAAATGTTGCTTAGTACGGTTGGAGATATATATCTTTTATCCGCATCTAATTGTCCACCAATGGCGATATGATCTGTTTCTATCAGTGCACTTACGCGTTTGAAATGTCTGGCATTAACCATCCGTCCATAGGATTTAGATTTTTGTGGATCGTAACCGAACATTTCTTCAATGTTTTTCTCAAGCAGTGGAATTAGTAATTTTTCTGTGTAGGCATCTGCAAGAATATAGTCAGGAGCAATACAGGTTTGACCTGCATTAGTAAACTTACCCCAGGCAATGCGTTTTGCCGTTGCTTCAAGGTTCGCATCGGGCATCACTATGCAAGGTGATTTACCGCCAAGTTCTAAAGTTACTGGAGTTAAGTGTTTAGCAGCGGCGCTCATTACTATTTTCGCAACATCTCCGCCACCAGTGTAGAGGATGTGATCAAAACTCAAGTTGAGAAGAGCAGTCGTTTCAGGAACTGCACCTTCAACGACTTTTACACAATCTGGGTCGAGGTACTCTGGTATCAATCTCGCAATTATGGCAGACGTCGCTGGCGCGAGTTCAGATGGCTTAATCACAACGCAATTACCAGCGGCTATGGCAGCCGACATTCCTGCGAGCGTTAATTGTAATGGGTAATTCCAGGCACCAATAATAAGAACAACTCCTAAGGGTTCAGGTTGTATCCAACTTTTGCCAGGCTGCCCAATCACTGGTGTCCGAACACGTTTGATTCTGGTCCAGCGGCTAAGGTTTTTCCGATTGTATGCGGCGTCACTACTGATGTAGGACGTTTCCGTTATAAATGACTCCATCGCTGATTTGCCGAGATCGGATTTAAGGGCAGCGAAAATTTCAGCTTCCTGGTCCCTCATCATTGTTTCGATTGCTATCATCTGACTGCGACGCCAGGCTAGATCTTTAGTTTTGCCGCTGTCGAAGATCGCTGTAAGATCTGAGAGGAGCTCACGATAGTCCTGATCTAAAGTGATGTGATCGCATGATGGATCAGTAGACATTATTGCCTCGATTTAGTTTGGAGCAATCAATATTGCCCATTACATAATCATTGGAAGCAATATTCATTAATCTATGTACAGTATGATAATGCACGATATATTCAGAAGGAACAATCATAGTGATCAAAAACCTTAGATCACCCGGTTGGTGGTTGGGTATCAGTCTTGCGCTATTCGTTTCGATTATGGCCGACTACATTGCAACGTGGTTTGGTGTAGTTGTTCTTGGGTTTGTAAAGAGCCCTATCAGCACGATAATGATGGCCATTTTTTTGGGCATGTTAATAGCGAATATAATCAAATTGCCGAAGAGTTTTCAACCAGGCTTCAGGTCCTGCACTGTAACTATCCTACAGATAGGCATCATGTTGTTGGGTATTCGATTAAGCTTGACTGGAGTAGGGCAATTCACATTAGTCGCATTACCATTTGTTATTATCGCAATAGCAGTTGGTTTATTCGCAGTCGGCCTGTTAGGGCGCTACATGGGTTTGTCGAGGCAGCTTTGTAGTTTGATAGCAGTTGGTACTAGTATCTGCGGTTGCACGGCAATTATCGCTACTGCGCCATTGATAAAAGCAAATGAATCTGAAGTGAGCTATGCGGTTGCCTGCATTACTATATTTGGCCTAGTGGCGATGTTTGTCTACCCAGTTCTCGCACATCAGGTATTTGCAACGCAGCCTGAGCTTGCCGGTCTGTTTCTCGGTACGTCAATCCATGAGACTGCACAGGTAACAGGCGCGGGCATGATATATGAGGCTCAATACAATGCACCAGTTGCCCTTGATGTAGCAACGGTCACCAAGTTGGTTCGGAATCTATGCATGATCGCGGTGATTCCACTCATCGGTATTCTTTATAGTACAGATCAAACGAAAGATGATAAGAGAAAAATCAACTATTTGGCGGCAATTCCATGGTTTATAGTCGGATTTGCTTTTATGTCGGCAGTTCGCTCGTTTGGGGACATAGGTGATAAGCCGTTTGGCATATTTAATTTGTCGCAGTGGAATGAGATTATTTCCTTCATCAAGGAAACCGCTGAGCGATTCTTGTTGTTGGCGATGGCTGCAGTTGGCTTGACTACAATGTTTGCTGGAATCATCAAAATTGGTATGCGTCCATTTTTATTGGGTTTTTTTGCAGCGGCTCTGATCGGCGGTATTAGTTACGTTCTCATATCAATTTTTGCTGTCGATCTGATCACGCTACTAATTTAGTTCGGGATTAAAAGAATACTCATTCAAGACTTACCTGATTCATAGTTGAAGTCAAACTGAAATCAGATAGTAATTGTAAACCTGAATGAAATTTTATTAGTTACTAGGAAACGCAAATTGTGCTTTCTCACGAATGCCACCAGTAGGCCAACGTTGTGTAATTGTCTTACGACGGGTATAGAAGCGAATACTGTCAGGTCCATAGATAAATAAATCACCAAATAATGAACGCTTCCAGCCACCAAAGCTATGGTAAGACGCAGGAACTGGAAGTGGTACGTTAATACCAACCATTCCAACTTGTATATTGTCAGCAAAGTAACGTGCGGCTTCACCATCGCGTGTAAAGATGCAGGTTCCATTTCCATATTCATGATCATCGATCAGCTGCATAGCCTGTTCTTCTGATTCTGCACGTACAATACAAAGAACTGGTCCAAAAATTTCTTCCTGATAGATACGCATTTTTGAAGTGACATTATCAAACAAGCATGGGCCAATGAAATTACCGTCTTCATATCCCTCAATAATTAGGTCTCGTCCATCCGCAATGAGTTTGGCACCTTCTTTGATACCCAGATCAACGTAGCTGCGTACCTTATCGTGGTGAGCTTTGGTAATCAGTGGGCCCATGTGATTTGAAGTATTTATGCCTGGACCAACTTTAAGTTCAGCGATTTCTGACTGTAATTTTTTGACAACTGAGTCAGCGACTTTATCACCAATACAAACAGCAACCGAAATAGCCATGCAACGTTCACCACAGGATCCATAGGCGGCTCCAATAAGAGCACTAACGGCATTATCAATGTCAGCATCTGGCATTACTATTGCATGGTTTTTTGCACCACCAAGTGCTTGCACACGTTTACCATGTTTAGTGCCAGTGGCGTAGATATATTCAGCCACTGCTGTCGATCCTACGAAGCTAATTGCCTGAACACGCTCATCACTTAACAATGTATCAACAGCTTCTTTGTCACCATTCACGAGATTGAAGACGCCATCCGGCAGTCCTGCTTCTTTCAGTAATCGAGCGACGATCAAAGAAGCAGTTGGAACTTTCTCAGAAGGTTTCATGACAAACGTATTGCCACAAGCGATCGCCATTGGATACATCCACATAGGAACCATTGCTGGGAAATTAAAGGGTGAAATACCTGCAATAACACCTAACGGCTGAAAATCAGACCAGCTATCAATACCTGCGGCAACATTCTTGGAATACTCGCCCTTTAGTAACTCAGAAATTCCACATGCATAATCGACAATTTCGACACCGCGGCTGAACTCACCCATTGCATCGTCAAAGACTTTTCCGTGTTCTTCAGTAATAGCCGCGGATATTTCCTCTGCATGCTCCTCAAGTAGCCGCTTAAACTTGAACATGATACGTGCACGCTTTGTCGGCGGTGTGTTTCGCCAGGCAGGAAAAGCAGCTTGCGCCGCATCAATAGCAGCTTCAACCGTCTTCTGTGATGCCATAGCCACGTATCTGGTAGTTTCACCAGTTGCCGGATTTGTAATAGGTTGAGGACGGTTTTCATCAGCAATATTAGTATTATTGATGAAA
>JAQWOA010000031.1 GCA_029246105.1 Woeseiaceae bacterium
CCGAAGAAATTCGTTATGGCGATAATGATCGATTGGCAGCTCGTGTTGCTCAGCTCGTTATGGCAGATGCCTTGATATTACTGTCAGACGTCGATGGATTATATACGGCTGACCCAGGCGATAATTCGAATGCAAAACATATATCTGAAGTTTCTTCCATGGATGATGATATTCTGCGTATGGCTGGAGAGAGTCGATCATGCTTTGGTTCTGGTGGTATGGCGACAAAAGTACAGGCTGCTGGAATCGCAACACATGCGGGGTGCATAACGATCGTCGCAAGCGGCATTATTGACAATCCATTGCGAGCATTGAAAGACAGTGGTCGATACACTATCTTTCACGCATCAGAAACGCCAGCATCAGCAAGAAAACAGTGGATTGCGGGCTTACTTGATGTTTCAGGTGAATTAAGTCTTGATGGTGGTGCAATTGAGGCTCTTCGAAATGGTAGCAGTTTGTTACCGGTTGGAGTTTTCGCTGTTTCCGGCAACTTTAGTCGTGGTGATGTAGTCACACTAAAAACCATGTCAGGAAAAGTCATTGGACGAGGTTTGGCTGAGTATTCGAATGATGAAGCATCAAGATTATTGGGCGTTCAATCCGATCAAATAGAAAATGTACTCGGCTACTGTGGTCGATCTGTGATAGTTCACCGAGACGAATTGGTATTATTTAAAAATGAATAATGAATCACTTGATATAGCAAAAGAAATGACAAAGCTAGGAGTTGCCGCTCGATCTGGATTCTCTGAGCTTTCTGGGTGTAGTGGTGAGCAGCGAAACGCGGCCCTGGTAGCGGCGGCCGCTGCAATACGCAAGAATGCGACTAAGATTATAGAAGCAAATCAAGCGGATATGATTTCAGCGAAGAGCCGAGGTATTACTACTGCGATGCTCGACCGACTGATGTTGGACGATGATCGAGTAGAAGCAATGGCGGCTGGCCTTAATGCTATTAGCGAGCTGCCTGATCCAGTTGGTAAAATCCTTGCTGACTGGGACCGACCAAACGGTCTAAATATTCAACGTGTTTCTGTACCGCTTGGAGTCATTGGTATAATTTATGAAAGTCGACCAAATGTGACTGCGGATGCTGCAGCGCTATGCCTGAAATCAGGCAACGCTGTAATTCTTCGTGGTGGATCTGAGAGCTTCGAATCCAATCATGCAATTTACGAATGCATGAGGGAGGGCCTTCAGTTTGCCGGAATTAATGAGGACGCATTACAGATGGTTGGTACACGTGATCGATCAGCAGTTGGATTCATGTTATCTAGCATGGCTCAATGGATTGATGTCATTGTTCCTCGCGGTGGCAAGAGTTTGATTAAAAGGGTGCAAGACGATGCACGAGTGCCAGTAATAGGACATTTGGAGGGCATCTGTCACGTATACCTACATTCTTCAGCAGAGCCCTCAATTGCTCGTGATGTGGTATTGAATGCAAAAATGCGTCGTACCGGTATTTGTGGAGCAGCCGAGACAGTATTAGTTGATGCCGCAGCTGCGACAAACCTTCTGCCTGGAGTATGTAGAGCGCTGAGTGAGGCGGGATGTGAAATACGCGCTGATGAAGCAGTCGCTGCGATCGTTCCTCAAACGATACCCGCAGTTGAGAGTGACTGGTCGACCGAGTACCTTGAAGCGATTGTATCAATTCGAGTAGTTGACAATATCGATACTGCGATTGCCCATATTGCTAAGTATGGTTCAGGCCATACGGAAAGCATTATCGCAAGTGATGATGAGTCCGCAAATCGCTTTCTTCATTTAGTCGATAGTGCAATCGTTTTGCACAATGCTTCGACGCAATTTGCTGATGGTGGTGAATTTGGAATGGGTGCTGAGATTGGAATTGCGACAGGGCGTGTACATACTCGAGGCCCAGTTGGTGCAGAGCAATTAACCAGCTACAAGTATGTGGTACGAGGAACAGGCCAGGTACGACCTTGAAGTCCTAATTCGTACCTAGCTATAGTCTGGCGAATATTCCAACTTTTTAAGTTTATCGATAAGTTATCGTGAAAAATTCTTATCGCGATATTTTTTCAAGTACCTGAGTTGGCGCGTCAGTATTACGATAGTATCCATGGTGTTCGGCCATTTTATTGAAAGCAAGATCTCGCTCTGCTTCATTTTTGTACCAGTGAATCTGATCCCAGTTTTCTCCTAGAATATTCCTTAGGGTATCAGTGGTTGGCAGCGTAACTCGAATTCCGAATTTCTTTTTGATATTAATTAGTGATTGAGCTACTAGGTTATGTTTATGGCAATAATTCACTATTTTTAAATCCATTATTAGTGCTGCAGAAGTATATCGAAAGACAGCCGTTATTGGTCGAGAAAGGTCTTTTTCAGAAATTTTTCTTGTTTTTTTAAAGTTCTATACTGGCAGTTGCATGAATAATTAAAGAGAATACATCAATCATTTACATGAGATGCAACTTAGCTGTGAATTCAACTGAAAAAGATTGTGACGAAAAGCTCGTTAATTTAGATGCGAAAAGTGAATTCTTTAGCGTCGGAGTGCCACTGCATGCCGTACGCGCGGGCTATATTAAGCGGCGTGCTGACGACCAGCTTTATGAAACGATTAGTTCTGGCCGGTATGCGCATGTGGTCGCTCCCGATCGTAGTGGTAAATCTAGTCTTATAGCTGCAACTGCGGCGCGATTAGAGTCTCAAGGTAACAAAGTTGCAATTATTGATCTTGAGCAGATTGGAGACCGTGATGGTGGGACTGATTCTGGCCGATGGTACTACAGTGTTGCCTATCGATTATTGCGTCAACTTCGAATTCGTTATGAATTGCAATCATGGTGGCAAGACAAGTCTTTTATGAGTAATCGACAAAGACTTTTGGAGTTTTATTCAGAAGTTATTTTATCGAATGTTAGTGAGCCGATTGTGATTTTTGTAGATGAGATGCAGTGCATTGAGAATTTACCTCACGCTGATCAGCTTTTGAAGAGTTTTCGAGCGGCCCATAATGCACGTACAACTGACCCAGATTTCTCTAGATTGAGTTTTGTATTCCTTGGAGAGTGCGACCCAGTTAGCCTGATGCAAGAAGTGGAGCTTTCTCCATTTAATGTTACTCAGCAAGTTTTACTTGACGATTTTTCGCGTGAAAATCTGGATTTATTCGTTACTGAGCTTAATTTGGATCATGACGATGCGGCTATTGCATTAGATCGAATTTATTATTGGACAAGCGGACAGCCCTACCTCAGTCAGAAGCTTTCTAGAGCAGTTTCTCGAGAGCCGAGCTCAGATGGTATTGAGCAGCTAGTTGATCGAATCGCAGCATCGCAACTCACTGGCCATGCAGCATTACATAGTGAACCACATATGAGCCATATTCACCGTATCGTTATGAATGACGTTAAGTTACGTGAGGGCTTACTAAATCTATATGGAAAAGTACGCAAGGGGATTAAGGTAGCTGCCGATCTTGGTTCAGAGCATCAACGTCGACTCATGGCTGTCGGTCTGTTGATTATAGACGATGAGAGCAACCTTCAGGTTCGCAATAAGCTATACGAAATGGTTTTCACAGCACAATGGGCAAATGAAAATCTATCCGTTGATATTAAAGTACCCATTATTGTAGTGGGTGCTTTACTATTGTTCGCAATGATCCCGTTTTGGTATACACAATGGTTGCCAAATTCATATGTACAAGTTCTCGCTTCTGATGAGGTGGAGTTATCGGTGGCTTTAGAAGCATACAAAGATTATCGATCTTTTCCTGGACATGCAGACACGGCGAACAGCATGTATCGTGGCTTCCTTGAACGCCGTGCTCGCTCTTCAGATAGCGAATTAGAAATTCGGCGGCTTGCTTCGTTCGTTATTGAATTACCAAATGGGTCACGTCTTGCAGATGATTTCATTTTTGATTATTGGGATCGTCAGTGGCTAGGCTCGTTTACTGAGAATTGCCGGAACACATGCGAGTAGTCACCTTTTTCTTTGAAAATGATCATCACTTAAAAAAATTTGATATTCAACCATGCTAGTAAGCGCACAAGAAACTCAGGAAGTCGAGAATAAATATAGATTGCTGCAATAGCATTTAGGGCCGCAATAAAAAGAAAAAGCTCAGTAATTGAAAACCCTAATTCAAAAATTATGATGCTGAAAATTACGGCAGTTACCATAAAGAGAGAACTAATAATATTATTTGCAGCAATTATGCGTGATAAATGTTTTCGATTTGACCTTTCCTGAATCAGAGCATACAGCGGTACACTATATATGCCACCGAAAGCTCCAAGTAATGTGATATCTATTAATATACGCCAACTGCCAGAATAATTAATAAAGTCAGTGAAAGAATTGATTGTTATTTTTGCAGCTTCAGGTTGTGCGAAGTATAGATCGACAGCAAAGAAACTCATACCGATAGAACCTAGTGGTACAAGGCCAAGCTCAATCCGATGACCAGACATTCTTTCGCAGAGTAATGATCCAAGTCCTACTCCTACCGCGAATGCGGCTAATAAAATTGTAACAATAGACTCATTGCCATTGATAATATCTGCGACGTAGGCTGGCATTTGGACGGTCATCGCTGAACCGAAGAACCAAAACCAGGAAATTCCAAGTATAGATATAAATACGCTTTTTTCTTTGTGAGCAAGCCTTATTATGTTCAAGGTTTCCTGCCACATATTTAAATTAATTTTAAGATTTGGATCTACAGCCTTAGTAAGAGGCACTTGTCGGCTTGTTAAATATCCGACGCAAGATACTCCAACAAGAACAAGTGCCAGAATGGTTTGTTGATTAGATCTGAAATTGACTGTTTCAACGCCAATTATCAAACCAATGATAATTGCAATATAGGTTCCTGATCCGACAAGCGCATTTCCGCCGACCAATTCATCCGTATGTAATTTTTGTGGAAGATACGCATATTTAACAGGTCCAAAAAGTGTTGATTGACATCCCGTTAGAAATAATACAAAAAGTAATAATGAATATTGTCGAGTTAGAAGTACAATAGCAGCAAAAGAAATCAATCCAATTTCCAGTAACTTAATACGTCGCATCAACATTGATTTTTCGTACTTGTCCGCGATCTGCCCAGCTGTTGCTGAAAATAGAAAGAATGGAAGAGTGAACAAAAAAGCAGCAAAATTGGCTAGGATAGTGTGATCCATACCTAAGATCGAAATTCCCTGAAATGTGATTAGAATTACAAATCCATTACGAAAAATGTTGTCATTAAGTGCGCCTAAGAATTGAGTTATGAAAAATGGCAGGAAGCGGCGCTGGGCAAGTAGTGAGAATTGGCTGGTATGCGACAATATTTCATCCTCATAGATCAATAACGCGCCACTATAGCGCGAATATCATGCAATCAATTCCTTATTTTTTAAGTACCGCTCGCGAGTGCTGCAATTCCATTCAAATCTTTCATAATATGGTTAGGTACCCAAGGCAGACGTTCCATAGGGTCGCCTGCGCGGTTGACCCAGGCCGTCTGAAATCCAAAGCCTGCAGCGGCTGCTACGTCCCAATAATTCGAAGAGACAAAAAGAGCTTCTTCCTTTAAGCAGGAAAATTGTTTTTCAACTAGTCCATAAACGCTTTTGTGTGGTTTAAATACCCCAACTTTTTCAACCGATAAGATGGCATCGAGAGAATTCTCAATACCTGCGGATCTGACTGCACCATCAAGCATACCTGGAGAGCCGTTTGATAGGATAGCCGTTTTAACTTCGCCTGCCTTTAGATCTTGCAACATCTGGGAAACCTCTGGGTATGCTTGCAGCTCCCAATATAGATGTAGCAGGCGGTCTCTAAGAGCGGGATTATTTTGTAAACCTAATGCCTCAAGCGCAAAATCAAGGCCGTTGCATGTTACTTCCCAGAAATTTGTATGAACTCCAGCCACGGCCCTGAGCCAACTGTATTGAAGTTGTTTTGCCCGCCAAATTTCAGCAAGTTTGGGCCAGTTATGGGCTAAGTCACCTTCGCTGTCCTCATCCGCTACGATCCTTGTGGCGGCGGCTATATCAAAAAGGGTGCCATAGGCATCAAAGACACATGTTGTTATTGCCATTAGACTGTCCTTAAAAATAGTCAATGATTTGAATCACATATTTGTAAGCATATAATATTTTTTTTATTCTCTAATACTAAATCGCGAAACTTGGAGCAAGAATGCAAATTGAAGTGCTTGTCGATCTCAGGCATGTGTTAGGTGAAGGGCCTCAATGGGATGTCAAGACTCAACGTCTATATTGGATTGATAGTTTTAAGAAACGAATATATAGAGCAACTGCCGATGGCCGTGAACTGAAAGCTTGGAAGGCGCCAGAAATAATTGGCTCAATTTGTCTCACAAGGCAAGGAAGTGCACTAGTAGCAGGCCAAACTGGTTTATTTGAGTTTGATTTTGATAGTGAGCAAGCTGAACTCATCTTTGCCCCTAAAGGTTTAAATCAAGATCAAAGACTTAATGACGGTAAGGTTGATCGTAATGGACATTTTTTCTTTGGCGGCATGGACATGACGGAGAAAGCCGGTCTTGGTAAAGTCTACCTGTGTGATAAAGAAAGGCGCGTGCAAGAGCTAGATACGGGTTTTGTTGTGTTTAATGGCCCATGCTGGTCACCCGACGGCAAAACCTTCTATGCATCGGATTCAAGTGTGGGCAAAATTTGGCGCTACGACCATGACCCTATAACTGGCGCCCTTAAGAACAAGGTTGCCATAGTCTCAACTGACCATCCTATGAATGGAAGTTTTGATGGGTGCACAGTGGACGAAGAAGGTTGCTTATGGAGTGCCCGTATTTTTGGCGGCAGAATAGATCGCTATTCCCCAGATGGAGCCCTAATACAAAGCATAGATATGCCAATTAAAAAACCTACAAGCGTTGCATTTGGAGGACCGGATCTGAATATTTTATATGTGACATCCATGGGTGCACAGCTTTCACCAGACCATCCAAAAGACAATTACCATCGTGGAGCTTTGTTTGCTATCACCGATCTTGGCGTGCGTGGAATTGAGGAAAAACGGCATGATTCATAAGTGGAAGAGATTCCAAATTACCCGTTTACTACAAAGCCTTGAGCATTTTTTTAAGAATACTATATTTTTTGCTGTCGACTACGTGGATAGGCCATCGATATATAGCCCATTATAAGCATCTATGTCACTGATTTTTGTGCACTATCCCAAGTACGACAAATTTCAGAGTAATTTTGTGCTATGAGGTTGACTGCTTCAGTTTCAGTAATTCTTCCGTGCATCCAATTTTGAGCCACATTGCCGTATATAGCCTTACCAACAGAGAAGCCCTTGACCAGATTGTTTTGTGCAGCTAGTTTAAACTTATCAAATAGTTCTTCTGTCCTAGAGTTTAAGTCCAATACAATACCTCTGGAGTAGGAGTCATTTTTAATAATAGCGTCGCAAGCTAATTTCCAAGCATTAGATGTCTTCAAAGGCTCCAGTTTCCACCAATCTGGAAAGACTCCTAAATCGTAAAATCGCTGAATTAATTTTGCTGTCTTACCATCTTTAACTTCGCCAGCTTTAGATGGTGTGATTTCTAGTAAAAACTCCAATTTGTTATACCTTGCACTCTCAAATAGACGCTTTACAGATTGTTCCTGGCTGGATCGGATCACTTCATCATCTTTAGGGTTGCAAGAACTAGCCACTTTAACAACATGCTGCAATGGCCACTCACTAAGTTGTCGAAAGTCCGATCCAAGTTCTGACCCAAGCACAAGCGGTCGAGATCCCAACCATTCGACTGGCCTACCAATCCAGAAATCTTTTCCTGCTGCTTGATGTAGGGCCTTTTGGCCCATACGACTATCACAAAGAATCCCATAACCGGAACGACCTTTTTGCACTTTCAAAGCAGCTTTAAGGCAAAGTTGCTTGAATGTATCAATTTTTTCGGCGGTTGCATTTGGCAGCCTTTCAAGCTCAAGAGTATGATCAAAAGCAAAAATGCGCATCTCAGGCCAATCACCTTTTCGATTGGTTGACCAATGAATTTGCTCAAGCTCAATATCCTTTCTTAACGCAGGATTTTTTATGCCTCGCTTTAAAAAGAATTGTAGCTCATCCCAGCTAGGATATGCTGGTGTACAGCCATGTCGGCTCACTGCGAGCGCTCCACACGCATTCGCATATTTGAGTATAGTTGGCCAATCCTCTCCATCTAGCCAGCCCTTAAGTAAACCAGACATGAACCCATCACCTGCACCCAAAACATTAAAGACTTCGATTGGGAATCCCAGACCGCTTTGCCCATCATTCAGACAATCTGGAATTTTATCTGTAAGTGCAACCGCTCCCTCAGCACCTCTTTTACACACAAGTGTTGCATCACTCATGCCCCTGATAGCTCTTAATGCAACTATAGTATCTTCATTTCCGCCAGCTATGTGGAACTCTTCTTCTGTGCCTACAATTAAGTCAAAAAGATGTAAGTGTTTTTGAATTTGTCGAGTGACATGATCAGATGCAATAAAACGATTTTCTCCATCTCCATGACCTGTTAGCCCCCAAAGGTTTGGACGATAATCGATATCCAATACCTTTTTTGCACCATTTTTATTGGCTATTTTGAGGGTCTTTAATACCGCCGCCTCAGTTCTTGGATTACTCAAATGTGTGCCTGTTACAGCAATGCATCTTGCTCTGGCGACAAATTTTGGATCGATGTCCTCTTCACATAAGGCCATATCAGCACAGTCGGTTCGATAGAAAATAAGTGGAAATTGACTCTGATCACGAATACCCAAAATCACAAGCGCTGTTAGCCTTTCTGGGTCCACTACAATACCGTCTGTATCAACCCCTTCGTCTTTAAGTGTTTCACAGATAAACCTTCCCATATGCTCATCGCCAACACGTGTTATCAAGCCTGATTTTAATCCAAGCCGTGCAGAGCCTGCTGCAATGTTAGTTGGCGACCCTCCTATGTACTTCTGAAAGCTCCCCATATCTTCCAGACGACCTCCAACTTGTGCACCATATAAATCAATTCCTGAGCGGCCAACAGTAATTAAATCTAGTTCTTTCATTTTTTTATCTTTAAAAATTTTTGGACACAAAAATGGGATTTCTCTATATGTGATGTGTCGGTTCGTCATCAGAGAAGCGCAATACTTAATTAAAGTTAATGATTACTAAGATATTCGCGTAATATTTTATCCACATGCTGTTTTTGTATTTGGTCAGCAATTGCCTTGATCTCACCGATCAAATTAGGAATTTCATTTAACCACTGTGGAAACACAGTTCTCTCCTTTATCAGCTCATCAATGAAATGAGATAGGTTGTTTTTAGATGCTTTTCTTGCTCTTATTGCGACTGATAAGAAAGGGTCTGAAATTTCTTTTTGATTAACGTCTCCACCTAATTCGAATATGTGTACAAGCCAGGCTGCTACTGAAATGGTTAAGCCATTCTTTGGTATACCAGTTTTAAATGAGTCATGTAGGGGATCAAGTAATCTATGCCTTATTTTTTGCGATCCATCAGTTGAAATTTGTGCAGTGCGGTGTTTGATAGCTGGATTCATCAGCCGATCAACTGTCTCATTTACATAATTTTTTAGTACTATTCCTTTGACCTGTGGAAGGTTTGGTAGAACTTCTTTCATAATTAAAGTTCTGCCAAACTCGCGAAAAATCTCATTGCCGAAAACATCGGACATATATTTGAAGTTTGAGAGATGACCCAAGTGAGTGAGAGATGTTTGCATACCATTGACAACCCGCATTTTGACTAACTCATAATCATGTACATTATTTATAATTAATGCACCCACCTCATGCCAAGCAGGTAACTGCGCGCGCTTATCATCTTCAATAACCCACATACGATATGGCTCTCCAACTACTAGTGCAGCATCTGAAACACCAGTCCAAGATTTAAATTTTGATATATCAATTTTTCGTGTCGCGGGCACGATGCGGTCTACCATTGTGCTTAAAAAAATCACCTCATTAGCGATGCGTGGAACAAGATTAGGACATACCTGCTCAGCTAATTTCAGAACACAGTTTTTCAAGGTTTTGCCGTTGGCTGGCACATTGTCACAACTTATAAAGGTGGGAAATATCTGATCTGAGCATAAACGCATTTGAATTATTTCAAGTACAAAACCTGGTACTGACAAAGGGTAGCGCGGATACTTAATATCATGAACAATGTCAGGATGATCCTCTTGTAAAAAGCCGGTTGAAGGAGTATGGCAATATCCTTTTTCCGTGACAGTCATTGAAACAACTTTTATTTCTGGAGCGTCAATTATTTCTAATGCTTTTCGAACAGATTTTCGGCGTAGTGGTTCATTTAGATGAGACACACTCTTGCCTGCCAATAATCCACCTATTAGTCTAGTTTGATGTTCTTTCCCAAAACGAAGTTGCCGACAATAAAGTCCTTCCTGCGGCGTCATGACAGCACCAATATCTGGTGCTCTTAAATTGATACCAATTACCCCCCATGCTCCAAACTGATGCTCTAGCGTATCTTCGTGAAAATCCATCAAATGAGTGCGATGAAAAGCACCACTACCAAGATGAACTATACCTGGAGTAAGGGATTCACGATCATATTGTGGCCGTTGAACATTTTCAGGTAAAAGAGCAATATTTCTTGTATTTAGAACCGGCATAGTAATGGGAAATTTTTGATTATTAACATCATATTTCTATTCTTAATTAAGATATGCTAATTAAATTGATCCAATTACTTTTTGCTCCAAATCGATTATTGTACCGGTTTGTAGTCCTGACATATCACTCAACAAATAGACCGTGAGATTTGCAACTTCAGATACATCAAGTAATCGTTTAAGGGGTAGTTGTGACGCAGTATCTTCGACCCAGTTTTTTCCTTTACCAAGTTTATTTGCTTGCATATCCTGTTCAGCAGGTGTAACTGCCCATCCCATTGCAATAGCATTCACACGTATTCGATCCTGTAAGTGAGCATTTGCTGCATTTTTTGTTAGAGTGCTGACCGCAGCCTTTGATCCTGCGTACATCGCAACTTCAGGGAGGCCGCAATAGGCGTGCATCGAAGAAATATTTACGATTGATCCAGCTTGACTAACATCTAGTGCTTGACGAATAAAGGCTTGCATTAAGAAAAAAGGCGCACGCGCATTGATAGCGAAGAGCTGATCCCAGTCTTCTAATTTGCCATCTAAAAATGAACCACGTGTTGTTATGCCAGCAGCATTCACTAGGCTGTCCACACCTCCCATTTCCTGGCACGCAAAATTGAAAACCGTATTTGCCGCATTCTTATCAGCAAGGTCAGCACTAAAAAAGGTTACCTTTGTAGTTTTAGTGGAGAGTTGATTAACTGCAGCTTGGCCTTTATTTGCATCTCTACCTATGATCGTTAAATATTGAGCCCCCAAATTACAGCACGCTTTTGCTATTGCAAAACCGACTCCTTGTGAGCCCCCTGTTATTAATATGCGTTTATTTTTGAGCGAAAGGTCATTCATGCGCTCTCTATACCTTTATTAAATTTTTAATCTTTTTGGCATAATTTTTTTAAAATAGCAATTTAGTTTTTTTTCTCTGGCATGGACCGCACGTGCAGGTCTCTTTGCGGAAATGGGATGCTAATTTCATTTTCATTTAATGATCTATAAATTGCACAGTTAAGTTCATGAGATATACGACCGCGATCAGCAGGCTGAGTAATCCAACCCAATAGTTCAAAATTAAGGCTTGAGTCGCCAAAAGTTCTGAATCGTACACGTGGCTCTGGGTCGTCTAATATCTCGGTATGCTCTGCAGCGACTGCTCTCAAAACCGAAATGACCTGATCAAGATCACTTCCATAGGCAACGCCAACGGAGGCCCGAATTCGATGCTGTGCTGGCGGTCCACCAGCTTCGTTAATGATTTTACCGTTTCCGATGATGCCATTTGGAACAGTGATTTCAACATCGTCTCGTGTCAGTATTCGAGTACTGCGAAGGCCAATATCTGTGACAAGACCACGTTCGCCCGTATCTAAAATAATAAAGTCTCCAGCCTTGTATGGTGCGTCCATTATAATAGAGACGCCGGCAAATAGATTCGACAATGTGTCTTTTGCTGCAAAGCTGAGTGCCAAACCAACTATTCCAGCAGATGCCAACCAAGCGGTAACATTAATATTCCAGGCGAGAAAGAAGAAGTAAACAGTTAGTGCAACAACAAAGATTTTCATCACGTTGTGAAGCAGTGAAAGCATTCCAGTTTGGACAATTTTTCTATCCCGGATCTTGGAAAAAACATTGACGAACAGATTCATCAAGTTCAAGAGTGTGTTGTACCAAACAAAAATCGCGAGTGTTTTTAGAATGCCGATGGTAATAAAAGTAGGAGCATCAGGAAGGCCGAGCCGGCGCACACCAAGTGATAGCCCAAGTAGTACAAATGAAATAAAGATTGGTTTGTGTACGAGGCTAACTAACTGATCGTCAAAATCATTTGTTGAGCGGCGCGCGAAACGACCAATGATTCCAGAAATAACCCAGTCTGCAATCTTTCCA
>JAQWOA010000046.1 GCA_029246105.1 Woeseiaceae bacterium
CCCAGTCTGCAATCTTTCCAGCGATGATAAAGGTTATAGCTATAATGGCCGCTTGCAGATAGGTGTTGGGCCCGATGAGCTCGGCGAGCTGTTGAACGTTCACGATTAGTTCAGCCAGCGTCATAGTAATCAGTTAGGATCGTTCTCGTCGCTCGAAAAATTATTATTACTGTTGTCAGGTATGCTGAATATATTAACTTCAGCGACTTCATCTGGCATATCGATAGTACCCTCAATACTCATGCCTGGCTGAGTAGGCAATTGACTTGTTTGAGCTGTGAGAATTTGCACAAATGTATTTGCAATATCTGGGACGATATTAGGCGAACTAACAAAGATACGTTCTGGTGTCATATCAATTGAATTATAGAATGCGGCGTTTGCTTTCCGATCCATCGTTACAGTAGAACCCTCGAGGGAAACCCCGGCAAAAAGTCCACGACTGCGAGAGTAAGAGTAAACCTCAGATTGGAATTCAATGTCTGTTGATGCTCCAGTATGTCGTCCGATAGGACCAGCTGCGATAGAAGCGTCAGCACCCAAAGTAAGGCGTCCGTTTTCAATACCCTCCACACCTTTACGTGTTTTGAAGACCAAAATAATATCAGTTGATTGCGCACCAATCTGCCAGCCAACACTGCCACCGGTTAGTGTAATGAACGCCGGATTACTCCAGGAGTCATCATTTTGACGAATAACAATTATCCCTTTTCCGCGTCTGGCTCCAAGTCCGAAAGCGGCCTTGACGACATTTGGGATGACGGCGACGGCATAGGCGCGAGAAAGCAGCGTCTGTGTTGCTGTTTTTTCTGGCATTCGAAATAGCTGTTCCAGAATATCAGCGGCGTCACCAATGCGCTTTTCTTCACGGGTCGCAGCTTCTGCTGTATTGTTCAGTAGTAGTGCAAAAAGCACTACCATGGCAAGGATAGTATTATTTTTCATAATTATTTCGACATCTAATTCGCTCTAGAGCTTAATGATACGTCAGCATGACGATTCGAGCACTATTAATATGCGAAAATTGGCAGCAATAAATAATCTTAATACTGTGTAAATAGCTCAGATTCACTACTGAAAAGCGTCAATTTGATATGCAAGTCCGGTACAATTATGACAACCAATAAATGGGTGAGTTATGCCGCTTAATTACGATAAACTTATGGCGACAGAAGATATTGACCTTCCTCTTAGTTACGACGATGCCGATTCTATTCTTTATGCATTGAGTGTGGGAATGGGAACTGACCCGCTTGATCTGAGAGAATTACCTTACGTCTATGAACAAGATAAAATCTTTAAGATAGTACCAACATTCGCGTCCGTTTTAGTGCCTGATATGTTCCCGCCTGGGCTTGGTTGGGATTTTAGTCAGGTTCTGCATTCAGAGCAACGTATGCACTTACATAGTCCGTTGCCACAAAAAGCTGATCTTCTAATTAATAAAAGGGTCTCCGATGTATTTGACTGGGGGCCGCGAAAAGGTGCGCTATTCCTTTTCGAAGCAGAGGGGCGACTAGCGAGCAATGATACTTTACTATTTACTCTTGGCTGTACTGTCATGGCTCGGGGTGATGGCGGTTTTGGTGGGCCGAATGGTAAAGGACCGCGACCGCACCGTGCCCCGAAGCGTAACCCGGATTTTAGTTGTGATCTCTCAACGCGTGAGGACCAGGCCTTGTTGTTTAGATTGACTGGCGATCGCAATCCTTTGCATGCAGATCCCAGAGAAGCAGCGAAAGCTGGATTTGATAGGCCAATTTTGCATGGCATGTGCAGCTACGGAATTGCTTGTCGTGCAATTCTTAAAACTATTTGCAATTACGACTATTCCTTGATTGAGAGTTTTGATGCACGTTTTACGTCTCCAGTTGTACCGGGTGACATAATCACAACTGATATATGGAAAGATGGAAATATCGTTTCGTTCCGGTGCACGGTAAAAGAGCGCGAAACTATGGTTCTTCGGAATGGAAAGTGTGTTCTGAAGATTTGATTGAGTGGATTTCTTATTTACTGAATAAAGGTTAAGGAGATAAATCAAGTGCGTGTTGCATTTTTAGGTCTTGGTGTTATGGGGTATCCAATGGCAGGCTACCTTATAAAAAATAAATATGATGTGACAGTTTATAATCGAACTGCATCCAAGGCTGAGGCTTGGTGCTTGGAAAATAAGGGGCGGTCAGCATTGACTCCTGCAGATGCGGCTCGAGATGCCGAGGTCGTTTTTTCCTGCGTAGGTAATGATGATGACGTTCGTGATGTACTGCTTGGTAGTAATGGTGCTCTCAGCTCACTTGCGAAAGGTTCTGTTATTGTTGATCACACTACTGCGTCAGCTACTATAGCTCGTGAAGTCGCAGTTGTGGCGGAATCTAAAGGTGTTACTTTTCTTGATGCACCGGTATCTGGCGGTCAGGCAGGCGCTGAAAATGGGCAGTTGTCAGTTATGGTTGGTGGTGACGCTGCTTCTTTTGAGCGCGTTGTTCCTGTCATGAACTCCTATTCCAAGACGATTACACTGATTGGCCCAGTCGGATCAGGACAGCTTGCGAAGATGGTCAACCAGATTTGCATTGCAGGCGTGGTTCAAGGACTGGCTGAAGGCCTTCATTTCGCAAAGAAAGCAGGTTTGAACCGTGCAGTGGTGGCTGAGGCGATCTCAGGAGGCGCCGCTGGGTCTTGGCAAATGTCAAACCGTTGGCAAACAATGATAAATGATGAATTCGATTTTGGTTTCGCTGTTGATCTAATGCGTAAAGACCTGGCTATTGCGATTGACGAGTCCAATAAAAATGGAGCTTCATTAGAGCTAACGAAAATGGTTGATAAATTTTACGAAGAGGTACAGCATCTTGGTGGCCAGCGTTGGGACACATCAGCTCTGATAGCTCGGCTAAAATAAAGAAAATTTAAATAACAGGGGTGGCTTTCTAGCCTGAGACTCGAATTGAGAACCCTTAGAACCTGATCCGGGTAATACCGGCGTAGGAAGGAAATAATGACTATAAGAAATTATCTATGGCTTTTGACCATATTTTTTATCTACGCACAATCGTCAGCTGAGGAAATCGTTATTGACGAGATTATCGTCAGTGCCGATTTTCGCGAACGTCCTGCGACAGAAATTCCATCAAGCGTAATGGTTATGGACGCTAAATTTATCAAGGAAGCGGCGATCCAGCACTTCGAAGAGCTTGTGAATTTGGTGCCTAATTTGAATTGGTCTGGCGATGGAAATCGGGCGCGGTATTTCCAGATAAGAGGTGTAGGGGAGACATCACAATATGAGGGTGCACCGAATCCATCAATTGGCTTCCTCATAGACGATATCGACTTTAGTGGCATTGGAACTATTGCAACATTATTCGATATGCAATCGATTGAAGTATTGCGAGGCCCTCAAGGAAGCCGCTATGGCGCGAATGCACTTGGCGGCCTTATTTATATGCGCTCCACTGAACCATCGAATGACCAGAATGGTCGAGTTCAGATTGGTATTGCTGGGGATAATTCATTTTCAATGGGAGCAGCATTTGGAGGGACTTTTAATAAAAGTGCTTCTACGACATTTAGAATAAGTGCTCACAAGCATCAAAGTGATGGCTTTAGGAAAAACACTTATTTAAATTCTAATGATACGAACGGCAGGGATGAGTCCACGATTCGAGCCCGATTTCGATTTGCTAAGAATGCTGATTTCGAAGCTAATATCGCTGTAATGCATTCTGACATCAATAATGGCTATGATGCTTTTTCCCTTGATAATAGTTATACAGTGTTATCCGATAAACCTGGTAAGGATGCGCAAGAGAGTATCGGCGCATCTATGCGTTTGGATTGGAATAAATTAGGCGCTGGCTCTCTAACTTCGATTACGGCTGTTGCTGATTCTGATATTGATTTTAGCTATGACGCAGATTGGGGGAACGACGATAGATGGAGTCCTGTTATCTATGACTACGAATCATTCAATGATCGTAAGCGTCGTACGTTGAGTCAAGAGTTACGTTACAAGACTGAGCGTTGGTTATTTGGTGTTTATATGCTCAGCTTGAATGATGAGCTCGCAAAGTTAGATTTGGGAAATTATGACGACCCATTTTATGATTATCAGAGCACTTTGGATTATGCGTTTGACAGTGGATATAAGGCAACGAACATATCTCTATTTGGGCAGTACAACAACGAGATCAATAATGCCACAAAATTCTCTGCTGGCCTGAGAGTCGAACGGCGATCGACGAAGTATCATGATACTGAGGATTTGACGGCGGAACCATCAGAGAATTTATGGGGCGGTGAAATTGGCATTGTCCATGATTTCACTGATTCAGTTGCCGTATTCACTAGCCTATCTAAGGGGTATAAAGCTAGCGGGTTCAATCTTGGTATGGTGCCAGATAACATTCGGTTTTTCGGCAATGAAGCGCTTTGGATGGCAGAGATTGGTATCAAAACGATCTTTCTTGACCAGTCACTTTTTCTGAATACATCGATGTTTCATCAATGGCGAGTCGATCAGCAAGTGCGCACATCGTTTCAGCTGACCCCAGGCGATCCTACAACATTTGGATTTGCTACGCTGAATGTTGACGAGTCACGAATGCTTGGTGCGGAGACTGAATTAAATTGGATTCCACATCAGAACTGGGAGTTGTATGTAAATCTTGGTTTGCTTAATGGCAAGTTTAAGAAGGTACCAATGTATTTAGGTATTGATTCTCTGTTGGGTCGTGAGCAAGCTCACGCTCCAGCTTATACTTTCGCAGGCGGGATAGCATACCGCTCAGAAAGCGGAATTTTTGCAAGAGTTGACGTAACAGCTAAAGATGAATTTTATTTTTCGTCAAGTCATGATCAGAAGTCGAATTCCTTCGGATTAATGAATGCTAGGCTTGGATATGAAAACGAGAATTGGCTTATATCGTTTTGGGGTCGAAATTTATTTGATAAGGAATATGCTGTTCGAGGTTTCTTCTTTGGAAATGAGCCACCAGATTTTCTAGATACCTTGTATACGCGCTTTGGCGATCCATTACAGTTTGGCATAACGATTGAAAAGAAGTTCTAAGATGCGAATAGTAAATGACTTTTTTTGCTGAAATTATTGATCAGGTGCTAGCGCAGCCATTACCCGAATTAGTCGCGGTTGTTGCGGCAGTTTTTTATATCGTATTTGTCATCTATGAGAAGATAATATGCTGGTTTTTTGCAGCTATCAGTGCTGTCATTTATGTTTGGCTGTTTATCGAGGCCAAGCTATATATGGAATCGATGCTCAATATTTGCTACCTGTTGATAGCAGTATATGGTTGGTATCAGTGGGTCATCGGTAGTAGCGATACCGACGATAAGCCCATTGTGACATGGCCATTAAAGATTCATATTAGGGCGATTTCTTGCATAGTATTTTTGGCTATCGCGAATGGGTTTTTACTTGATATTTATAGTGATGCAATATTTCCATTCATTGATTCGCTTACGACTTGGTTCGCGATTTGGGCTACTTATCTCGTCGCTCAGAAGGTGTTAGAGAATTGGTGGTATTGGTTGCTGATTGATTTAGCATCGATACTCATCTACTGGTCCCGAGACCTCAAATTGACTAGTGCTCTATTTGTAGCCTATGTGATTATGATTCCTATTGGTCTGATTAGTTGGACTAAATCCATGCAAAATCAGTCTCAGTGATGCAAGCTCCAGAAGAAGTTCTTGCGAGTATTCCTGGATGGAGCGATGCAATCCTGTCGGAATTATCTGGTGGTTTAAATAATCGTATTTGGCGGGTAATAAAAGGATCTAAGTGCGGTGTACTAAAGATAGATGATGAGCCACGTGGAGCGCCGTTCAGCTCTCGTCATGATGAAGCGCATGTGCAGAAAATGGCTTGGAAAGAAGGACTCGCTCCGCAGGTAATTTTTGCAGAAAATGGTTTCTATTTCACTGAATTTGCGGAAGGAGTTGTTTGGACTAGAGATTACTTAAACAAGATGGGCAATCTCGAATTGGTCGCATCTGCACTGAAGCGATTGCATGCCTTACCGTTGACTGGCCGACTGTTCGACGCGAGTGCTGCAGCTAAACGATATATAGATGAGCTCAAAGTGCTTGAATCTGATGTCGCTCAGAAGTGTTTTGAGATTATTACCAAAATGCGATCACCTCTAAATTTGTGCTGTTGTCATAATGATCTTGTTGTAGCTAATATTATTACTTCACCCAAACTTATGTTTCTGGATTGGGAGTACTCGTCGGATAACGATCCATTCTTTGATCTTGCAACTATCATTGAGCATCATGAATTAAGTGATCAACAGGTCACTATATTTCTCGATGCTTACATGGACGGTGATGGTCAATGTTGGCGAGGTCATCTCGATAAACAACGCAGAATGTATCTTGCACTTTATTGTCTATGGATGGGATCGAGACTTGATAGTGATCCCGCAGAGCTTGATAGTATTATTCTTCGTCTGGCTAAGACTACCAGCTGTTTCTGAGCTCGCGCAGCTTTATAAATACTTTACGCTTATCCGGTTTTTCGCCGATATCTGGAAATTTTTCTGCGAGTTTGGCAATTATAGAAGCCTTATTTAAGCGAAAAAATACATTAACTTCTTTTTCTTGCTCTAGTGTTGTTATCAAAGCGTCATCCGGATCCTGATTTTTATATTTTTCTAACATATTTGCAGCAATTACATTATCTGGCTCACGATCAAGGGTAAATTCAAGATTGTTAATCATGTAGTCGTGTCCGGGATATATGCGAGTGTTACCACCCAAAGTCTCCATTTGTTTCTCAAACGTGTCAAATAGCTGACTGGGATGTCCACCATTGTGGCAATTTCCCACTCCAGCATTAAATAGTGTATCGCCGCTAAATAAGCTGGGCTGATCTGTTAGGGATAATAAGCAAATGTGGCTCATGGTATGTCCGGGTGTATCCAAGCATTCAAGCTCTACTAATTTTCCAACCTTGATGATTTCACCAGCCTCAACGCCACGATCAATATTTGGAATCTTATGGTACGCCAATTTATGGGCTATTACTTTTGCACCAGTAGCATTAACGACGCCCTTATTTCCACCAATATGATCAGCATGTTCATGGGTGTTCAAAATCTGTGTGATTTGCCAGCCGCGTTCAGAAGCGAGGTTGAGGCACTTTTTATAGTCTAGGGGGTCGATCGCAAGTGCATCTCCGGTTTCTGGGCACGCGATTAGATAATTGAAATTTCTTAGGCTATTACCCGTCCAGATTTGTTCGACAATCATGGAGACGCTCCTGATTATTTTGGTAATATTAGGTTAATTTTCTGTCAATCTTAAGTCTGCAATACCTTATCATGAGACGGCACTATCTTTTTTATGACAAACTAATTTAAATTATCTGCTTCATAGCTATTAATACAATAACTTAATAGTTAATAAGCAATCGAAGCTAAAGGAAACTATGGATAAAGAAGTGGATTATTATGAATAAGGAAAAACGCTTAGCGTATTGGCGAGCAAACCTTAGATTAATGGGGTTTTGCCTTACGATCTGGTTTGTATGCTCCTATGGATTTGGGATTTTGTTTGTTGATCAGCTGAATATGTTTCATATTGGCGGCATCAAGCTTGGTTTCTGGTTTGCACAGCAAGGATCGATCTATATATTTGTATTATTGATCTTTTTTTATGCTTGGCGTATGAATCGTATTGATCGCGAACATGATGTTCACGAAGACTGAGGCGATATCATGAGTCTTCAAGCGTTGACCTACATCGTGGTTGGATTAAGTTTCGCACTTTACATCGGTATCGCGATTTGGTCGCGAGCACAAGACACCGGTGAATTCTATATTGCTGGTAAAAGCGTTTCTCCGTTGGCCAATGGTATGGCAACTGCAGCTGACTGGATGAGTGCATCATCATTTATTTCTATGGCTGGACTGATCGCTTTTATGGGCTATGACGGCTCCGTTTATTTGATGGGCTTTACTGGTGGTTATGTACTTTTGGCCTTGTTGCTTGCACCTTACCTGCGAAAATTTGGTAAATTCACAGTTCCTGCATTCATCGCAGAGCGCTACTACTCTAAGGCGGCACGAATAGTCGCTGTGATTTGCCTCCTCTTTATCTCATTTACATATGTTGCGGGTCAAATGCGTGGTGTTGGTATTGTTTTTTCAAGATTTCTGGAGGTTGATGTAACAACTGGTCTCATGATTGGCATGGGCATAGTTTTTATATATGCCGTTTTAGGTGGCATGAAGGGCATTACCTACACGCAGGTTGCCCAATATTGCGTGTTGATATTTGCATACACGGTACCTGCAGTTTTTATTGCTATTCAACTTACTGGTAATCCTGTTCCACAGTTGGCATTTGGCAGCGAGATTGTAGGATCCGGTTCCACACTTCTCGATAAGTTGGATGATATCGTTACATCGTTAGGTTTCAATAAGTACACATCAGGAGCGAAGAGCCGTATTGATGTGTTCTGTATCACAATGGCCCTAATGGTCGGAACCGCTGGTCTGCCGCATGTCATTGTTCGCTTCTTTACTGTGCCGAAAGTGCGAGACGCACGACTGTCTGCGGGCTATGCATTGTTGTTCATCGCCATTTTGTATACAGCAGCACCAGTTGTAGGGTCGATGGCCAGACTGAATTTGATTAATACATTTCAGACTGGTGAAGTAGGTACTGAAGACGGTAACCTGGTATATGAGGAGCGCCCTAATTGGGTTAATACGTGGGAGAAAACAGGCCTCGTTGTATTCGATGATAAGAATGGCGATGGCCGTGTGCAGTACTACGATGACTCAAATGAATCTTTTATGCCAACAGCTGAACAGTATGGATGGCAGGGCAACGAACTAAATCTTGATAATGACATTATGGTGCTTGCTAACCCTGAGATCGCGAACCTGCCAGATTGGGTTATTGCGTTGGTTGCAGCTGGCGGCATTGCGGCGGCGCTATCGACTGCCGCCGGACTCTTGCTCGTTATTTCTGCTGCGGTATCCTACGATTTGGTTAAAAGTATTTTTGCTCCGAATATCTCAGATAAACAGGAGTTGATTGTTAGTCGAATTGCTGCGGCATTCGCAATACTGGTTGCCGGCTATCTTGGCTTTGATCCTCCAGGATTTATCAACCAAGTGGTGGCTTTTGCATTTGGTCTTGCAGCAGCTTCGTTATTTCCAGCTATATTGCTGGGTATTTTCTTTAAGCGTATAAATCGTGAAGGCGCTATAGCAGGCATGTTGACGGGCTTGTTATTTACCTATGGTTATATTGAGTTTTTCAAAGGTTTATTTTTTAAATGGGCGGGCGCACCTTGGGGCATTAATGATGCTGAGCACTGGTTTTTGGGCATCTCTCCAGAGGGCATTGGTGTCATTGGCATGTGTCTTAACTTCACGATAGCAATTATTGTTAGTTATCTAACTGATCCACCACCGGGGCACATTCAGCAAATGGTTGAACAATTGCGTGTTCCACGACACGTTGATATTAAGTAATGACGGCACTATCATTTGTTGATTGAAATCAACTCTTCTGGAAAAATCTCTTGGAAATAGATACTTGCACGCTTGATAGTCTTAAGCGAGGTCAAAAAGCTATTATTAAATCAGTGGACACTAACGAACCGCAGGTACAACGACTTATGGTGCTGGGACTCGTAGAAGGCACAGAAATCACACATATCAGCTCTGCAATTGGGGGCGATCCAATGGAATTCAAAGTATTTGGTTGTGGTATCTCATTGCGTCAGGAGCATGCTAAATTCTTCAAGGTTTCCCCTGTAGTAACGGATGGCTAAACATTCCGAAACTCGAATTTCTGCAAGTAAGGTAGCAGTTCGACAGTACGTTGAATCCAGTATCGTTGTTGTAGGCAATCCTAATTCTGGCAAAAGCACGCTATTCAATCGACTTACTGGTTTGAAGCAGCGTATTGGTAACTATCCTGGTGTAACAGTTGAACGTCATATTGGTACGATGTCTTTTGATGACAAGAAGACCGAGTTGGTTGACCTGCCTGGCACTCATTCCCTGAGCGCATATTCGCTTGAAGAGCAGGTAACCATTGATGTAATTCTGCAGCGTATGGCTGGCAATAGCCCAGTTGATGGCATTCTTGCTGTTCTAGACGCGACTAATCTGTACCAGGGTTTGTTTTTACTCCAACAACTTGTTGATTTAAAAAAGCCAATGGTTGTAGCGTTAACAATGACTGATGCAGCGATGCAATCAGGTATTAGGGTTGATGTTGACGCTCTTAGTAAAATGCTAGGAGGTATAAGAATTTGCAGTGTTGTTGCAACGACTGGCGCTGGCCTTGAGAATCTAAGATCTGCGATTTCAGAACTTCCGGAATTAGCACCGCCAGACGCAATCGTTGTTTGGCCAGAACTTAATGCTGCCGCAGATAAGCTGTGCTTATCTTTAAAAAAGAATTTATCAGTTGTTGAATGTGAGCGTCTTCTGATCGATGGTTTAACGGAGCATAATCAATCTCTCATTTTAGAGCTTGATGAGGAAGCTAAAAGACATTTTCTTGAAACGCGACATGAATTGCTTGCCGATGAACCGGGCACTGTGGTTGAGGCGCGTGTTCGTTATGGCTGGGTGCGAAAAAATATATTTAAGTTGCAGCACTCAGTTCTGCCATTTTACTCGTGGCGAACAAGTGTAACCTCATTTCTGAATCGGCCGGTTGTGGGAACAGTTGGATTATTCTTTGTTATGGCGGTTGTATTTCAGGCAATCTTCGCTTGGGCTACACCTATTATGGAGTTCATTGATGATTCCACGGCGATTATAAGCGCTAATGTAGGTGATTTTCTTGGCGATGGGGCGTTCTCCAGTTTAATTGCGGATGGCGTCATAGCGGGCGTCGGCAGCGTGATTGTTTTTCTGCCACAGATTCTAATTTTATTTTTATTCATCATCTTATTAGAAGACTCTGGTTATCTCGCTCGAGCTGCTTATCTAATGGATAGGGCGATGCAATCAATTGGCCTATCAGGGCAATCCATCATTCCGATGATCTCGAGTTTTGCCTGTGCTGTACCTGGAATCATGGCGACTCGAGTAATACCGAACCGACGTGATCGAATCGCAACAATTCTGGCTGCACCATTCATGACCTGTTCTGCACGATTGCCGGTATACGCGTTGTTAATTGCCGCCTTCGTTCCAGCTGATAGAATTGGATTAATAAATTTACAAGGCTTAGTACTTTTTAGTTTATATATGTTTGGTATCGTTATGGGTATATTGACAGCATTACTGATGCGGAAGACAGCACTCCGCGGTCCCAAACCGCCATTTGCATTGATGTTACCTGAGTTTCGTCGGCCGAATTTACAGACAGTCATGCTCCAGTTGCTTGGGCGAGCCAAAGTTTTTCTTTATCGGGCTGGTACTGTGATTTTTACCATTGCGATCATCATATGGGCTTTGGCTTATTACCCGCGCTCAGAAGCAATCGTGTCTGAAGCACAAAAGCAAAGGACTATCGCTACTTATTCTTTGTCAGGTGGGCAATTAGCTTCGGAGTATGAGCGAATTGAGCATGCGGCTTCCGCTGCACAACTTGAGCAGAGTTGGTTGGGTAGGGCTGGTAAAACGATTGAACCATTATTTAAACCACTCGGATGGGATTGGCGAGTATCAGCTGCTGTTATTGCAAGTTTTCCGGCTAGAGAGGTGGTTATTGCAGTGCTTGGGACAGTCTATGCCGTTGGTGACGACGCAGATGAGAAGACGTTGAGCGGTCGGCTGAAAGCTTCGACATGGCCTGACGGGTCTCCCGTATTTACACTGCCAATGGTGATTGGTCTTATGATCTTCTACGCATGCTGCTTGCAATGTGCAGCGACGCTTGCGGTTATCCGTCGCGAGACTAACTCTTGGCATTGGCCGGCTTTCGCATGGGCTTATATGACAGCTATCGGTTATAGCGGGGCATTACTGGCTTTTCAAATAGGTACTCTTTAATCGAATTACGATGCTTAAAGTTTCTTCATAGTTAGAATTTTGTTACTGGCCGAGGTGTGGCGCAGCTTGGTAAAGTACCTGTCTCGGGGCCAGGGGTTGGAGGTTCAAATCCTCTCACCCGGACTATTCTTTTTTTGATCTCAATAATTTTTTGTTAATTGATAGCTAGAAACGACGCTGGATGGATAATTCGGCAATATCGATTAGCGCTTGTTTGTATTTCGAATCTGGTAAATTCTTTAGTGATTCAATAGCGTCATTTGCAGCCTCTCGCGCTTTATTGGCTGTATATTGAAATGCACCACTTGACTTAATGATTGTTGTGATTCGGTCAAGTTGATCAAGTCCGCCTTCCAATATTGCTTTGCGTATGATTTTGCGATCTTCATCAGATCCTTCTTTCATTGCATGGATTAGCGGCAACGTGACTTTACCTTCTGCAAGATCATCGCCGATATTTTTGCCCAGTTCGTCAGCTGACGCATTGAAATCTAGAGCATCATCAACTAGCTGAAAAGCTGTACCAAGATGTCGACCGTAGCTAATCATGGACGATTCGGTTTCATCGTCATAACTCTTAAGTACAGCGGCAATCTGAGAGCCGGCTTCAAATAGCCTAGCAGTCTTTCGGTAGATCACCTGTCGATAGTCAGCCTCCGTTATTTCTGGGTCATTTATATTCATGAGCTGCATGACTTCTCCAGATGCAATTGTATTAGTCGCATCGGCGAGTACTTGCATTACGCGCATATTGTCAATATCAACCATCATCTGAAAGGCGCGGGAGTAAAGAAAGTCTCCGACAAGAACGCTGGCTTGATTACCAAAGACAGTATTAGCTGAATCCTGCCCTCGTCGTCTGGAAGACGAATCGACGACATCGTCATGAAGTAGGGTGGCGGTATGAATAAACTCAATAATAGCGGCGGCTTGAATATGTTGTTCACCCCTATAGTCCAGAGCCCGAGCCGCTAACAGAACGATCAGCGGCCTGAGACGCTTGCCTCCACTCAAGAGGATGTATTCCGAAACTTGAGATACTAAAATCACGTCGCTTTCAAGGTTCTGAGAGATTAGCTGATCAACTTCATACCTATCCGACGAGACGAGTGCTGCGATATCATCGAAGCTGATAGCTAAGGGATTTTTTTTGGCTATTTGCATGAGATTCATGATAATGCCCGAAAGCTGTGAAATTGGCGATATTTACATGCTTTTTTAGTTTCTTGGGACGATATTGCAAGTTATTGAAATAAGGTTAGATTATAGGAGCGATGTACGTTGACCCGAAGCACTGGAATCTATAGAATTCCCGCTCTTTTGCGGCACCTGCCATTAAATCGCTTACGCGATATTTTTTCAGATTAATAAAAAAATTAATAATTATCAGTAGGTTGTAATGTTAGCAATTTACGTATTGGAGCAAACACATGTATGCGGTTTTTCGCACCGGCGGTAAACAGTACCGTGTGGCAAAAGGTGACATCCAGCGTTTCGAGAAAATCGAGGCTGAAGAGGGTGCAATAATAAGTTTTGATGACGTTTTGTTGATTGGTGAAGGTACTGATATTAAGGTAGGCCAGCCAGCTCTCTCTGGCAGCTCTGTTACAGGGAAGGTTCTACGCCAGGGCAAGAGTAAGAAGGTTCCAGTAGTTAAATTTAAACGACGTCAGAACTATCTTCGTCAAGGCACTCATCGCCAATTTTTTACTGAAGTTGAGATTACAGCGATTAGTGCTAGTGGCTCTAAGAAAGCCACTCCTAAGAAAGAGTCAGAAGCACTGACAACGAAAAAAGCAGCTTCTAAGAAATCAACAACGAAAAAAGACTAATTCTAATGCAGCCTAAGCCTTGATGGTCAGGCGCTTAAATAAATAGGTACTTTACAATGGCACATAAAAAAGCAGGCGGTAGTACTAGAAATGGTCGTGATTCTGAAAGTAAACGCCTTGGCGTTAAAATCTATGGTGGTCAGGCGATTACTGCCGGAAATATTATTATTCGTCAGCGCGGTACTCGTGTTCATGCGGGTAGGAATGTTGGCCTTGGTCGTGATCATACATTGTTCGCCAAAAAAGATGGGTTTGTGAAATTCCAGCGCAAAGGTCCGAAGAATCGTCAATTCGTCAGCGTAGTGGATGCATAATTAGTTAATTACCTCATGCCGCGAACAATTTGATGAATTTGAATTGCAGGGCACCAACAAAGTGTGTCCAAAGTCAAACCCCGCTTGAGCGGGGTTTTCTGTATGAGATATTAAGTAAATGAAATTTGTTGATGAAGCATCTATTCGTGTAAAAGCAGGCAATGGTGGGCACGGTTGTTTGAGTTTTCGGCGCGAAAAATACGTTGAGCGTGGTGGACCGGATGGCGGTGATGGTGGGCATGGAGGTAGTGTCTACTTGGTAGCAGATGACTCAATGAATACATTGGCTGATTTTCGTATCACGCGGATGTTTAAAGCTGATGGAGGCGAGGGTGGCTCAAGTCGAAATAAGACTGGTCGCTCTGGCGATGACCTTGAAGTTTTTATCCCGATTGGAACGGTCGTATATGACTTAGATACTGGCGAAATTATTTGTGATTTGACTAAAGCTGATCAACGTCAAAAAGTAGCACAAGGTGGCCGTGGCGGCTTCGGCAATCCGCATTTCAAAAGTAGTGTTAATCGCGCGCCACGAAAAATCACTAAAGGCTCTGATGGCGAAGCGCGACACTTGAGTCTTGAACTTAAGGTCTTGGCTGATGTTGGTTTACTTGGCATGCCAAATGCCGGAAAATCAACACTCATAACTTCTGTTTCGCATGCGAAACCACGAATAGCAGATTATCCATTTACTACCTTGCACCCCAATCTTGGCGTAGTTCGTGTCGGTCGCTTACAAAGTTTTGTGATGGCAGATATTCCGGGGCTAATCGAGGGTGCTTCGGAAGGTGCTGGTCTGGGCATTCAATTCCTTAAGCATCTACAACGCACTAGGCTTTTATTACATCTTATTGATATCGCGCCTATTAATTTATCTGTCGAACCAGCCAATGAGGTCCGGGCGATAGTTAAAGAATTGACAAAATTCTCGGACGACTTGGCAAAAAAAACGCGTTGGTTGGTGATTAATAAGATTGATCTACTTTCTAATGAAGATCAGGTAGTAGCAAAAGAAATGTTACTAGAGGAATTGCAGTGGGATGGGCCTGTATTTGAGATTAGTGCTGCAACAGGTGCGGGTACTAAACAACTAAGTCAGGCTATCATGCTGGAACTTGAGCGAATTGCCGAATTGGCTGCCGAAATCGAAACTTAATATTTATACCTCAGAGTGCCACGCATAAAAAAGTTGCTATCCGGTGTCTTTTTTATGTTTCTAAGGTCTTATTAAACAGCAAGAGCTTTTACTCGTTTATTTAAGCGACTTTTATGACGCGCTGCTTTGTTCTTTGTGACAATACCTTTATTAATCATATTGTCAATTACTGGCACAGCATCATTGAAAGCCACCACAGCAGCATCTTTGTCACCGGTTTCACACGCTTTCACAACAGTTTTTATTTTGGTGCGCATAAGAGAGCGCATTCCCATATTGTGCTGGCGGGCCTTCTCACTCTGACGAGCCCTCTTTTTTGCTGACTTGATATTCGCCACTAGTATTTCCGTGTCATGTTTTCAAATAGCGGCGTATTATTCGTGGCCTGAGGGTGATTGTCAATAACTACCAGTGAGTCCGGCTTGGTCTTGTAGCGCTATTACCTAAATGACTGATTTTATGAATTTTTTGGGCTAAACTGGCAGTAGTAATGGGCACAAAAAATAAACATGAAGAATGTAAAGACGGACGTTCTACAAGTAGTGCGGAAATAACGTCTGGAGTCAGTCTCGTCAGAAAAACCACCATTGTCAGTGGGATGACCTTAATTTCAAGAATTTTGGGTCTTTTACGAGATATCGTATTCGCCCGATATTTCGGCGCTAATCTGGTTATGGATGCCTTCCTTGTGGCAAACCGAATTCCGAATATGCTGCGTCGATTTTTTGCAGAAGGCGCATTCTCGGCTGGCTTCGTTACAGTTATGGCAAGGTATCGTGAAAATCATAATCATAATGATGCTCGGGAATTTATTGATTCTATCTCTGGATCTTTCGGCGTAATTCTTTTTGTTGTGACATTGATAGGAGTTATATCTGCACCATTGCTAGTGCTGATAGTGGCGCCAGGATTCGTGGGTGAGGGTGGCGATCTCGATCTTGCCGCGATAATGTTGCGATTTACATTCCCCTACCTATTCTTTGTTTCTTTGACAGCTTTCGCTGGCGGCATCTTAAATACTTATGGCCGATTTAGCGTTCCTGCATTTACGCCGGTGATTCTCAATATCGTTTTAATAGCAGCAGCGATCTGGTTATCACCGAAGCTTAATGAACCTGTCATGGCACTTGCCTACGCCGTGTTGATCGCTGGAGTATTTCAATTACTGTTTCAATTACCTTATCTCGCCAAAATTCGTCTATTGCCACGGCCAAAATGGGCGCCGCAACATGAGGGTGTGAAGCGAGCATTCAGGCTGATGGTGCCAGCCATATTTGGTTCATCAGCGTCACAGATCAACGTGCTCGTTGGTGGCATCATCGCCTCAATGTTGCCGGTTGGCAGTATTAGTTATCTCTATTTTTCTGACCGCCTGATGGAATTTCCGTTGGGCATATTTGGTATAGCGCTCGGTACAGTAACGTTGCCGTACCTTTCGAGGTTGTGGGCGAAGGATGATAAAAAAGCATTCAGGCAAACATTGGACTGGTCTTTGAAGATCGCCTTCCTGATAGCGGTACCGGCGGCGATTGGGTTATTCATGTTAGCTGAGCCTTTAGTGACCGCACTTTTCTTCGGTGATGTCTTTGATGAATACGCCGTTCGTATGACCGCACTTGCACTAAAGGCCTATGCGATAGGGCTTGTCGGATTTTCATTTGTCAAAATCTTAGCTCCTGCTTATTTTGCTCGTGAGGATACAAAAACTCCTGTTCGGATTGCTCTCGTAGCACTCCTAGCTAATCTAATATTGAGTATTAGTCTTGCCTGGTATATGTCCACCAACAACATTGCTGGCCCGCATGTGGGACTTGCTGCGGCAACATCTGTTGCGGCTGCCTTGAACGCCATCCTGCTTTACCGCGGTCTACGTAGTACTGGGATCTTGCAGCACTCGGCTGGTTGGCCAATTTTGCTGGTGAGGATTTTGGTTGCATGCATTATTATGTTCACCGCCTTGGATTATTTGAATCGGCCAATTGAATGGTGGGTTGATGCTACTTTCATTGAACGAGTTATTTGGCTTGCGGTATCTATTGTTGTTGGTATGGGGACCTATTTTCTGACGATGTTGCTAATGGGCACTAGAGTTGCACAATTCAAATTGCGGGCAGATTGATATGAGGTTAGTACGTCATATTAGGGACTTGCCACACGCTGATTTGCAAGCTGGGAGCGTAGTTACCATAGGCAGTTTTGACGGACTTCATTTTGGTCATAAGCAGTTACTCGATCAGGTTATCTCGAAGTCGCGGTTGATGGGAATGCCGTCCATAGTGATGAGCTTTGAGCCAACCCCAAAAGAGTTTTTTTCAGCTGCGAATCCACCTGCGAGACTTATGCGCTTTCGTGAAAAATTTGAATATCTGTCTGGCTATGGTATCGATATATTTTATTGTCCCCGATTCAGCCCAGCGATGCGGAGCATCCGGTCTAGCGACTTCATTCGTAAGATTCTCGTGCAGGGAATGAATGCACGACATATTGTCGTCGGTGATGACTTTCATTTTGCCCGCAAACGAGAAGGCAATATTGATGAGCTGCGGCGTGTGCAAAAACCACTAGACTTTGCCGTTGACCAAGTTTCCAGCATTATTAAGGATGGAGTTCGGGTCAGCTCTACAGCAGTTCGCACAGCATTGGCTGATGGTAACTTGTCTCTTGCGACATCTTTACTGGGTCGTCCATATCGGATGTCGGGTCGCATTATTAGGGGCCGCCAGATTGGCAAGACGATAGGTTATGCAACAGCAAACGTTGATTTGGGAAGGCGCCAATCTGCTGTTTTAGGTATTTTTGCGGTGCGAGTATATGGATTGAAAGAAGGTGTTATCTCTGGTGTTGCCAGTGTCGGTACCCGGCCAACTTTCGATTTGGTTAAACCTCTACTGGAGGTTCACCTACTTGATTTTGATCGTGATGTTTATGGCGAATATATCCATGTTGATTTTATCGCTCGCATACGCGATGAACTTAAATTTAAATCAGTTGAAGAACTGGTTGCAGAAATGGATATGGACGCCGAAAATGCAAGATCAATTCTTGCTGTGCACGCGAGCTGAAAGGACATTAAATTGGGTAAGCTTGAAAGTTCCAATATAAGCAACTTACGATTTTTCATATGGATGATCGTTGCTGTAGCTATTGTTATTGCGGATCAATTGACTAAATGGGCGATCATCGAGTGGGTGCCGCTTTATGACAAGATTCCCCTCAATGCATTCATCAATCTTACGCACCATAAAAATTCAGGTGCCGCCTTTAGTTTTTTAGCAGATGCTGGCGGTTGGCAGCGGTGGTTTTTTACTATAGTGGCCAGTGCTGTCAGTATCGTAATTGTCGTATGGCTATGGCGAATCCGCAATGAAGGACAAAGCGTATTGTCAGTAGCGTTGGCTCTAGTATTAGGCGGCGCAATTGGGAATCTCATTGATCGTATCCTGCTTGGCCATGTGACTGACTTTATTCAGATCTTGTTTGGTGGCTGGGCATTCCCGTCATTCAATGTTGCAGATGCTGGAATTTCTATTGGCGCCGTTTTATTGATTATTGATGCTTTATTTTTCTCTGGCCGACAAGAGTAAGAGTAAGTGGATTTTCGAGAATCATCATATATGCATGGGTTCAGCAGTTGGTATCCAGCTCTGATGTCTTAACGCTAGGTCTGTCAATTATAAATACGACGTATCTCACAATTTATTAATGATAAGTCTTTTCGAGCGCGTGTGTCGACGTTATACTTCGCGCCGTTTAACAATGCCGGATTAGCTCAGGTGGTAGAGCGGTACATTCGTAATGTATAGGTCGGGTGTTCGAGTCACCCATCCGGCACCAAATTCAAGGCCCAGAAACACTTCAGGCTCTAGGGGTTTTTTCTGGTGTTAAATCAATCTAAAGTGGAAGCAAAAGAGCCATGGAAGGTCATGCATATCTGGAATTGAGATCCATAATATTATCCCTAAATAAGTAAGTGTAAATAGAAAAAAATAATGAACTTAATAAGATCTTACTAAGTTAGAAATTATCACAAGAAATTAACCAAAGACTTATCCAGAATCAATCTAATAGTTAACCCAAAAATTAAAAAAATAATGAAACCTTTAAAGCCTTGGTGAATAATTTAAATAGGTAAATTTCTTAAATAAACTAATTTTAGCTAGTCCTTTTTTTTCATTTCAAACCTGTTACAGTTCGCTCCTTCTTGGCGTACCTCGGTCTGTGCCACTAACTCTAACAGATTAATTTTATTTGCTTAGAGTCATTAAATTTAAATTCCAGTCTGGGCCGAACCACAGGTTTTGAGACGTGTTGGATCAGACGATCCTGGAGAAAAATCAAGTGTTATTTAACGAGCTCGGCCTCACGACCGAATTGCTGCATGCTGTCGAAGAACAGGGTTACATAGAGGTGACGCCTATTCAGCAGAAAGCTATACCCCTTATCCTGAAAGGCAAGGACATCTTAGCAGGTGCCCAAACGGGCACTGGCAAAACGGCTGCCTTTACTCTTCCTTTATTACAGCGCCTACAGAGTAAGCAGGACGGACCACGGTGCATTCGTGCACTCATCCTCACGCCTACTCGAGAGCTTGCAGCTCAGATACATGAAAGCGTGAAGATCTATGGTAAGCATCGTCCGTTACGAACTATGGAAATTTACGGTGGTGTTAGCGCGCGACCGCAGATCTCAAAAATTCATCGTGGCGTGGACGTTGTCGTCGCGACGCCAGGCCGGCTACTTGATCACGTTCGGCAAGGCAACATAAACTTGTCTGGTGTTGAGATATTCATTCTCGATGAAGCTGATCGTATGCTCGACATGGGTTTTATTCGTGATATCAAGCAGATTATTAAGCAGCTGCCAAAAAAACGTCAAAATTTGCTGTTCTCTGCGACGTTTTCACAAGAGATTCGTGATCTTTCAAAAAGTCTACTGAACAACCATATAGAAGTTGAAGTTGCAAAACGCAACTCGACTGTTGATCGCATTGAGCAGCTCGTTTTTCCCGTCGATAAATTACGTAAGCGTGAGTTGCTGTCAGAACAAATAGGTAAAGGTAATTGGCGTCAAGTGCTCGTATTTACGCGTACTAAGCATGGTGCGAATAGATTAGCAAAACAATTGAATATTGATGGTATCGAGACACTCGCTATCCATGGCGGCAAGGGCCAGGGCGCACGAACGAAAGCATTGCGCGACTTTAAGGCTGGAAGTATTCGTGTATTGGTAGCCACCGATATCGCTGCTCGCGGTCTTGATATTGAAAAACTTCCATATGTAGTAAATTACGAACTACCGAATGTGCCAGAAGATTATGTACATCGTATTGGTCGCACGGCACGTGCAGGGCAGAATGGTACTGCTATCTCACTGGTCTGTATTGATGAGCTGAAATTGCTCAAAGATATTGAGAAGCTTTTAAATCGTGATATCAAGAAAAAGTTTATTGATGGTTATGCGATTGACAAAAGCATCAAAGCTGAGCCGATCAATAAGGGCAGACAATCCCGCAGTAACACATCGCGCCACAGTAAATCGTCTAGCCCGAAAGCATTAGGCGCGAAACCTACAGGTACAGGGCGGCGCAACAGGCCATCTCGTCCAGGCAAGAATGCCCGAAACAGGAAGGGTAAGCGTGCCGGTGGTTAAGGTCGTCAACATCCGTTTGGATAACAGCTGCAAACTAGCTAAATTTAGTCAGAAAGCGATCCAATTGATTGGCAAACTCCTGTTTGTCATGTTGATTGAAAGCAGCTGGACCCCCGCTCATTTCAATGCCACTGGATCGCATCGTATCGAGAAAGTCGCGCATGTTGAGTCGTGCGCCAATATTTTCCTTAGTATACATTTCGCCGCGTGGGCTTAAGACATGACCACCCTTTTCGATGACCTGGGCAGCCAGTGGAATATCACTGGTAATTACGAGATCGCCAGGTTCTGAACGCTTGATGATTTCTTCATCTGCAACATCAAAACCTGGATGAACCTGTACTGAAGTGATGTTAGAGGATAATGGTGTACTGAGCTCTTGATTCGCGATAAGTGTTAGCTGAACTTCGGTTCGCTTAGCAGCTCGATAGAGTATTTCTTTGACTACGACTGGACAGGAATCTGCATCCACCCAGATTTTCACTCTGCTACCTCTTAGGATGATTAGCTTTTTTCATGATCTTACATTAAAACCATAACTTGAATAGGTCAATAAACTGCAAATTGCTAGCGCAGGATGATACTTTTGATACACTTTAATTTGAGTCTAAAGAGTAAAGTTTATGGGTAACCAGCCTCTCTTTCATTTAGCATTTCCTGTGACTGATCTCGACAAGGCTCGAGAGTTCTACTGTAACGTACTGGGTTGCTCAACTGGACGAGAGTCTCAAGAATGGATTGATTTTGATTTCTTTGGACATCAATTGGTTGCTCATTTGGTGAGTGCTAAAGATCATCCAACGGTTACTACCAACTCGGTTGATGGGCATGCGGTACCAGCCTCACATTTTGGTGTAATTTTAGATTGGCAGGACTTTGAGAATTTTGTTATCAAACTTGAACAGTCTAAGGTTGAGTTTGTGATTGATCCATATCTACGCTTTAAAGGTCAAAGAGGTGAGCAAGCTACTCTCTTTATCCGTGATCCGAGCAATAATTATTTAGAATTTAAAGCGTTTCGCAATATCGATACGCTTTTTAATAAAGATATCGATAATACCTAATTAGAAGTGTGACGCTTAATGGAAGCTGCAACAGATGAACGATAAAAGGCTTTAATAATATGGAAACGCAAGTCTACCCGGTCCTCGGCGCCACGAAAGAACGCACGCTGATTGATGCGGCGAAATACAAAGAAATGTACGCATGGTCGATGGAAGATGGCGAAGGATTTTGGGCAGAACAGGCAAAACGGGTCGACTGGATGACGCCGTTTACTAAAACGAAAGATGTCAGTTTTGCGAAAGATGATTTGTACATTCGTTGGTTTGAGGATGGGACGCTCAATGCTTGCTATAACTGTGTGGATCGTCACCTCGAAAGCAAGGGTGACGATGTTGCCATTATTTGGGAAGGCGATGATCCTAATCGTGATCTTAAGATCACGTATTCTGAGTTGCACCAAAGAGTCTGCAAATTCGCAAACGCCCTCAAAGCGCTTGGTGCCAAGAAAGGCGATCGAATTACGATCTATATGCCAATGATTCCAGAGGCTGCGGTTTCAATACTAGCATGCGCCCGGATCGGTGCGGTTCATTCTGTCGTTTTCGGTGGCTTCTCACCTGATGCGCTTGCTGGACGGATTCACGATTGTGAATCGAACATTGTCATAACTGCTGACGAAGGACTGCGCGGTGGTAAGAGCGTTCCTCTCAAAGAAAATGTAGATGCGGCGGCATCACGGGATGAAGTGACAACACTCGAAAAAGTGTTGGTTGTCAGAAATACAGGCACCGACATTGGGTGGGTTGAAGGTCGGGATGTCTGGCTACATGAAATGGAAAGACAGGTTAAAGCGGACTGTCCGTGCGAAGAGATGGGTGCCGAAGATCCTCTTTTTATACTCTATACCTCCGGCTCAACCGGTAAACCGAAAGGTGTATTGCACACAACTGGCGGCTATCTCGTGTACGCGTCAATGACACATGAATACGTATTCGATTATCACCCTGGCGATATCTATTGGTGTACCGCAGACGTTGGTTGGATTACTGGCCACAGTTATATCGTGTATGGACCGCTTGCCAACGGTGCTACTTCGCTCATGTTTGAAGGCGTCCCAAATTATCCAACTTCTTCCCGTTTCTGGGAAGTTTGCGATAAACATCAGGTCAATATCTGTTACACAGCACCAACTGCGATTCGCATGTTAATGCGAGATGGCGATAATCCTGTGAAGAAAACTTACCGTAAAAGTCTTCGTTTATTGGGCTCAGTTGGTGAGCCAATTAATCCTGAAGCATGGGAGTGGTATTACAAGGTCGTTGGCGAAAAGCGTTGTCCGATTGTGGACACATGGTGGCAAACGGAGACCGGCGGCATTTTGATTAGCCCATTGCCTGGCGCGACAGCATTGAAGCCCGGTTCTGCAACACTTCCATTATTTGGTATAAAGCCCGAAATCGTTGATAGCCATGGTAATTGTCAAGAGGGTGCTGCCGAGGGTATTTTGACCTTGACTGATAGCTGGCCAGGACAGATGCGAACGATTTATGGCGATCATCAACGTTTTATTGAGACCTATTTTTCAACATTTGAGGGTCGTTATTTCACTGGCGATGGAGCGCGCCGCGATGAAGATGGGTACTACTGGATCACCGGCCGTGTAGATGATGTGCTGAATATTTCAGGTCATCGTATGGGTACGGCCGAAGTCGAAAGCGCTTTAGTCGCACATCATGATGTTGCGGAGGCTGCGGTGGTTGGCTATCCACATGACATTAAAGGGCAGGGAATTTATGCATATGTCACCTTGATGGCAGGTATTAGTGAAAGTAATGAGTTGCGGGCAGAATTACAACAATGGGTTCGTAAAGAGATTGGCCCGATTGCTAAGCCGGATTTGTTGCAGTGGGCTCCGGGTTTACCGAAGACCCGCTCAGGAAAGATCATGCGTCGAATTTTACGCAAGATCGCAGCAGATGATTTTGAAAATCTTGGTGACACATCAACATTAGCCGATCCAGCAGTCGTCGATGGCTTGATTAAGAAGCGGCAGAATAAAACAGATTAGAGTGATTTTGGCTATTAATTGGCTCTAAAAATTTCATTGCAAAAAAAACGCGCCTAAAGCACAAGTTTTTGAGTAAACTACGCTCACCACTTTATTAGTATGTTAAAAATGAGCAAAAAAAACCTTTTCAAAGTAATTTTCATGAGCCATGGCGAGGTCTATGAGATGTATGCTCGTAGTGTCGGCCATGGTGATATGTTTGGTTTTATCGAAGTCGAAGAATTGGTTTTTGGAGAGAGAACGACTTTGGTGGTTGATCCATCTGAGGAAAAAATCAAATCAGAATTTGAGAACGTCAAACGAACTTATTTACCAATGCATGCGATTATTCGAATTGATGAAGTAAATAAGCAAGGCGTAAGTAAAATTTCAAAGCTTCAGAATGGCAATGTCGCTCAATTTCCGATGCCGATGTATACGCCAGGAGATAAAGGCTAAGTCTATTGTTGTACCAGATGCATATTTTTCAGATCGCGTCTTGTATCATTCTGTTTTCCACTTGGACCATCGGTCATTATGCTTAAATTGCCCGGTCAACCGGCCCTTTCGGATTTCCGTCTAGCCAAGTTGATGCGCCAGCTACAACGTGTCGATGAGCGCGTTGAGTCGCTACAAGCCTGTTACGTCTATTTTATTTCTACAAACAACAGTTTGTCCGATGAGCAATACTCACGATTGGATGCTTTACTGCTATCCGATGATGAGCCTGTAAGTCTCAAGGAAGATGCACAAAAACTTTTTGTGGTACCGCGTCCGGGCACTATTTCACCGTGGTCTTCAAAAGCAACTGATATAGCTCGAGTTTGTGGCATTGATGCAGTTGATCGCATTGAAAGAGGCGTTTGTTATGCAGTGAAATTCTCTGAAAAGGTCAAAAATGGAGATGTCTTTGCATTGTCTTCATTATTTTCTGATCGCATGACTGATGCTGTCTTTATTTCTTCGAAGCAGGTTGAAGCATTATTTATGGCACACGAGCCAGCACCCGTCGTTAATGTACCTCTTGCCGAAATTGGGAGAGACGCATTGATCAATGCCAATACTGATTTGGGTCTAGCACTAAATGATGATGAAATTGAATACCTCGTTGCTAGTTATGATGATTTGGGTCGTGACCCCGCTGATGTTGAGCTAATGATGTTTGCGCAGGCAAATTCGGAGCACTGCCGTCACAAGATATTTAATGCAAGCTGGATCATTGATGGTAAACAGCAAGATCAAAGGCTGTTTCCGATGATTAAATCGACTGCAGAGAAAACGCCAGAGGGTATTATTTCTGCTTATAGTGATAATGCTGCTGTTATTGAAGGATGGGGTGGAGCGCGTCTAATGCCTTCATCTGAAGATCGTGAATTTACCTATGTTAATGAGCCAATTCATATTCTTATGAAGGTCGAAACACATAATCATCCAACAGCCATCTCGCCGTTTCCCGGTGCAGCGACTGGCTCGGGTGGTGAAATTAGAGATGAGGGTGCGACAGGCCTAGGCGCAAAACCAAAAGCCGGCCTTTCTGGGTTTACAGTGTCGCATCTTCGAATCCCTGGTTATTTGCAACCATGGGAAGATGACTTCCCGCGCTCGGATCGAATGGCCACACCATTGGAAATTATGCTTGATGGGCCAGTGGGTGGCGCAGCTTTCAATAATGAATTTGGACGACCTAACCTTGCTGGTTATTTCCGAACTTATGAGAGCCACTTGCCATGGCTACCAAAAAATGAAATTCGTGGTTATCACAAGCCCATAATGATTGCGGGTGGAGTTGGCAATATTCGTGCCGAACATGCGGTTAAGGTTGATGTTCCGGTTGGCGCTAAAGTTGTCATCATTGGTGGGCCGGCAATGATGATAGGACTTGGCGGAGGCGCTGCTTCATCGCTGTCCAGTGGTAGCTCTAGCGAAGAACTTGACTTCGCTTCGGTTCAGCGCGGCAATCCGGAGATTGAGCGACGCGCTCAGGAAGTCATAGATCGCTGCTACACAATGGGCGCTGACAATCCGATACTACTGATTCATGATGTTGGTGCTGGCGGACTTTCTAATGCCGTTCCTGAGGCTGTTGATCATAGTGGTCATGGGGCATACATTGAACTTCGTGATATTGCTAATGCTGAGCCTGGTATGTCCCCAATGGGTATTTGGTGTAATGAGGCGCAAGAACGTTATGTTTTACTTATTGGTGATGATCGCATCGATGAGTTCAAGGAACTTTGCGATCGTGAGCGGTGTCCAGTATCGGTAATTGGAAAACTAACTGATGACGGCAACCTTGTTGTAAACGATCGGGACTTTGGCATTCGCGTTGTTGATATTCCAATGGATATGCTACTCGGTAATCCACCAAAGATGGTACGAGATGTAGAGCGGCAGGCTATACCTGAAAATGAGTTAAATCTTGAAGGTATTGAACTGGAAGAAGCCGCAATGAGAGTGCTGCGTTTTCCCGCCGTTGCGGATAAGTCATTTTTGATACATATCGGTGATCGAACGGTTGGTGGGCTAAGTATTAGAGATCAGTTAATTGGCCCCTGGCAAATTGCAGTAAGTGATGTTGCGATTACTTCATCTGGCTTTAGCAGCAAAACTGGGGAAGCGATGGCCATGGGTGAGCGGACTCCATTGGCATCTACCAACGCTCCTGCGTCAGGGCGTATGGCAGTTGCTGAAGCGATAACCAATATCGCAGCTTCACCGATCGAAAGTTTGAGTAAGGTGCGTTTGTCTGCAAACTGGATGGCTGCTGCAGGCCATCCAGGTGAAGATGCGAATCTATTTGATACGGTTAAAGCTGTTAGCGAAGAATTATGCCGTGAAATTGGAGTTGCCATTCCTGTTGGAAAAGATTCGATGTCGATGCGAACATGCTGGAAAGATCGGAACGAAGAGTATCAAGTTGTAGCACCTGTTTCATTGATAGTATCAGCGTTTGCTCCAGTCACTGACGTGACGAAGCATCTAACGCCACAACTTCTTAAAACCAAAGATCCGAGTTACTTATTGCTATTTGATTTAGGGCGAGGTGCTAATCGGATGGGTGGATCATGTTTGTTGCAGTCTTACTGCCGCAGCCAAGGACAAACACCAGATCTGGACGATACAAAGCAATTGATGGGGTTCTTCGCTGCTATTCAGGAAATGAATGCGCGTGGGATATTACTTGCTTACCACGATAGAAGTGATGGTGGGCTCTTCGTCACTATCGCGGAGATGATATTTGCAAGTCGAATCGGAGTGTCGCTATCACTTAGCGGATCGCGTGTTGATTTAATCCGTCAATTATTCAATGAAGAATTAGGGGCTGTAGTTCAGGTTGAAAAAAATAAATTGACAGAAGTACAGGTAATACTAGATCGATTTGGTGTTAGCGCTGATGTCATAGGTAAAATTGGTGGCGAACCAAGGTTTACGGTGAATAATGATTCATCTGGTGTAAATGAGGTGGTTCTAGATCTCGACCGCGTTACGATGCAGCGCGAATGGTCGGAAATGAGTTACCGAATTCAAGCAATGCGTGATAACCCGACAACTGCCGAAGAAGAATTTGATCAAATTTTAGATGTAAAAGACCCCGGACTGAATTCAACACTGACATTTAATCCATCTGACGACATCACTCGCAAAGTTCGTAGTTCAGCGAG
>JAQWOA010000002.1 GCA_029246105.1 Woeseiaceae bacterium
GGAGGTGCCAATGGCAGTCAACTTAATAAGCCTAATCTTTGCTTTAAAATTCTTCTATCTTTAAAAGAAAAGTAGAAGCTATTATTTTTAATATATTATCTTCAATAAAATAAAAACTTAAAAAATTTACATACATATGAAAAACTAAATAAAATTAAATTAATTTAACTAATTGAAGATTATAACAATCTAGAAATTAATGCGTTTACTTAGATAAAAATCTATTTTCTGAGAAAAATGACTGGAAGGTCATTCTTCCATGAAATCTCCATAAGTATTAGGAACCCAATTCTCAAACTTGGTATATCTATCAACAAACGTTAGTGGAAAATCACCTATAGGGCCGTTCCGCTGCTTGGCAATCACAATATCAGCGACGCCCTTGCGAGGAGTGTCCCGATTATAGACTTCATCCCTATAGATAAAGAGAATAAGATCAGCATCCTGCTCGATCGCGCCAGACTCACGCAAGTCTGACATGACTGGTCGCTTATCTGGGCGTTGCTCTACGCTGCGATTAAGCTGTGAAAGAGCGATCACTGGGCACGACATCTCTTTCGCGAGCGCCTTAAGTCCACGTGAAATTTCTGATATTTCTGTCGCACGATTTTCTTTATTGCCTGGCACTTGCATCAATTGTAAATAATCTACAACAATAAGTCCGAGACCTTGTTCACCTTGCTCACGTTGCAAGCGTCTTGATCTCGCCCGGATTTCGCCCGGTGACAAACCTGGCGTGTCATCGATGAATATAGGTGCCTCAGACATCAATTGCACCGCTGTGTTAATACGAGACCAATCTTCATCGGGAAAATTGCCCGTTCGTAAATGTGTTTGATCCACGCGCCCAAGAGAGGAAATCATTCGGAATGCTAGCTGCTGAGCAGGCATTTCCATCGAAAAAATTACCGTCGGTACCTTTGAGCCAATCGCAGCGTTTTCTGCAATATTGACAGCAAGTGCAGTCTTACCCATTGAGGGGCGACCCGCGACAACGACAAAGTCACCCGGCTGAAGTCCAGCAGTCATAGTATCGAATTCTGTGTAGCCGGTAGAAACTCCAGTGATATCGCCATCAGATTGATGCAAAGTATCTATTCTATCAACGACTGCAGGAAGAATATCTTTGAGGGGTGCAAAGCCCTTCTTGCCCCGAGCTCCTTTGTCGGCAATCTCGAATACTGCTTTCTCAGCCTCCTCTAATATCTCAGCTGCTTTACGTCCATCATCGACAAAAGCGCTCCCTGCAATTTCATTGCCGACACTTATAAGTGCACGAAGAGTAGAATGCTCTCGAAGAATATTTGCATACCATTGAGCATTGGCCGTACCTGCTGTTTCATTCGAAAGAGTTGCTAGATATTCAAGGCCACCTGCATTTTCCAATTCACCATGACTGTCGAGATATTCAGATACTGTTACCACATCACAAGGACTCCCGTTTTCGACGAGATTTGCAATAGCAGAATAAATTAATTGGTGGTCTGGGCGATAAAAGTCATCGCTAGTAATAATGTCGGCGATCTTATCCCAAACAGATGCATCGAGCATCAAACCACCAAGGAGTGATGTTTCAGCTCCCACGGAATTAGGTGGCACCTTGATGTGCTGTCCAGCATCTCCATCTATCATTACATCGTCTACAGCTCGGACCATCCCTAAGAATTCCTTAGCTAAATACTTATTTTAGCTTAAAGGTAACATAACACCACTTAATGCAAGCACTATAGATAAGTCTATTGAAAAAAAACCTGATGTCGTTATTCTGTCGCTACGACACGGACGCAGACCTCAGCATTCACTTCACCATGCAGGTGTACGCTTATTTGATATTCCCCAAGTTCATGAATCGGGCCATCTGGCATACGAACTTCACTTCGCTCAACTTCAATTTGAATATCAGCAAAAGCTTTTATGATATCAATTGGGCCGACTGAACCAAATAGCTTATCCTCAGAACCAGCATTAGCAGGAATAACGAGCTCAATACCATTTATAGATTTCGCACGATCGGTTGCTTTCTCAAGTTCCGCGGCAGCCATCTTTTCAAGCTCAGCACGACGAGATTCAATTTCTTTCATATTTTTATCAGTAGCGAGTGCCGCTTTACCCTGAGAAAGCAGGAAATTACGACCATAACCATCTTTGACTTTTACTAGGTCACCGATGCCACCGAGATTTTCAACGCTTTCCAACAAAATAACATTCATATCTAAAGCCCTTACTTTCTTTTAAGTCGACGCCGAAAACCCAATAAAGCGTCTATGTATCCAATTATTGAAAGTGCCATTACCAAAAAAATTTGTAGAAACGGCAGTATAATATATACCGAGACTACGACGATAAGTGGCATCATTCCCTCACTTCTTAACCAATGTAATATAGCTAATCCCTGCATCATAAACATCGCAAACAAAATAAAAGCGATGCTTTGATACCAGCTTGAGCCAAACGTAAACGCCAGTATCGAAAAAATTGCTAGGGCAAACGCTATGATGCGGCCAAAATCTAAATCCTTAAACCAGCCAAATTCAACTGTTTCCATTGGCAATTGTTTATAAAGCGAATATCCAAATAATAATGCCGTTGCATATAGCGCCCAAAAAACAAACGCAGCAGAAATCGTCATAATATCCGCAGTCAATAACTCTGCATCCAGCTGCATCCCATTTTCCCTTAGCAGTTGTGTCATTGTGTCCAGATATGGCTGCCAAAAGGCTACTGAATCAGGAACTACAAGCTGAAATAACGTTAGAGCAACAATTGCCATGATCACCAACATCTGTAAAGTTAATGTCAATGAACGCGTTTTTACTAACACTAAAGCTAACAATAAGGCAGGCACCCAGGTTCCTACCATCAAACTTAATATCGATATCAACGATCCTCCAAATATAAGAGGAATCACTGTCGCAACAGCTGCAGGAATAAACAATGCAGTTACCGCCTTCCTAAAGCCCTTTGACAACACCAACAACACAACAATGGCGCCACTTATTAACTGGGGGGCCGGTAAAAATAAGGTTGCAGTCAATGCTAAAATTGCATTATATGGTCGTGCGAGCAACCATAAGGTTATTGCTTGCACGAGATCTCCTCCGAACTCTCTCTAGTGGCGATCAGTGTATGGAAGTAGCGCGAGGAATCGTGCACGCTTTATTGCTGAAGCCAACTGACGCTGGTAATGAGCTTTCGTACCAGTAATTCTGCTCGGGACAATTTTGCCAGTCTCAGTAATATAGGCCTTTAAAAGATTAATATCTTTATAATCAATTTCAACAATTTTCTCGGCTGTGAAACGACAATATTTTCGTCTACGTGAATAACGACTCATTATAATTCTCCTTAAGCGCCCTTAGCTTCAGCATCTACATCAGTTTCAGAAGCTACCTCTTCGCCATTTGTTTCTTCAGTAGAAACTTCTGTCAGAGCCTCCTTTGAAGGAATCTATTCTGCTGGAGTATCTTCTGTAGAAGCTTCATCAGAAGCTGCTGCCAGCTCGTTAGACTTGTCGTCAGAATTATCTAGCTCTGCAGACTCTGCTCGCATCGTAGCTTCGGCAGCAGCTTTTGCTTCACGACGTTGTTGAGCTTCTTTTTCTTTGGCCTTTTCTTCGGCGACGGTAACAGCCATCGGCGATGCTTCAGTAATAGCAGCATCACGAACTATAATTAGATTTCTAAGAACAGCGTCATTAAATTTAAACGCAGTTTTAATTTCGTCGATAACAGCAAAGTCACACTCAATATTTAAAAGAGCGTAATGTGCTTTATGAATTTTATTGATTGGATGCGCCAATTGGCGACGCCCCCAATCTTCGGAGCGGTGAACACTGCCGCCCGATTCAGTTACCATGCTCTGGTACTTTTCTACCATGGCAGGAACCTGTTCGCTCTGATCCGGATGAACCAGAAAAACAATTTCATAGTGTCTCATTGTATCCCCTTACGGATTGCAGCTAACTGGTACAACCAGATAGCAAGGGTAAAACCACCCATATGGGCGGGAGGCGCATCCTACCTAAGGCTTAGGTCAGGTGCAAGGCCCTTTGACGCACTACCTCATAAAGACAAACACCAGTTGCTACTGAAACATTTAGGCTCGATACCACACCCGCCATAGGAAGGTTCACCAATACATCGCAACGCTCCGAAATACTCTTACTAAGTCCGATGTCTTCACGACCCATAACTAACACCATAGATCCACTCAAATCAGCCTCATACAGGCTAGTATCTGCTTTGTTGCTAGTCCCAATCACCCGAACATCATAATCAGCTAGCCACCCAAGAACTCGATTAAGATTACCAACCGTCACAAATGGAATCTGTTCTGCAGCTCCTGACGCCACCTTGCTAACAGTGGGACTTAAACCTGCCGCAGCGTGTCGGGGCGCGATTATGGCATCAACGCCAGCCGCATCAGCCGTCCTCATGCAAGCACCCAAATTATGTGGATCTTGAATACCATCTAACATCAAAAGCAGTAATGATTGATTATCAGTGGTCATAAGTCGTTGTTCAACCATAGTTCTCAGGCCAGCCTCATCCAATAATTTATTGCGCCTAATCTCAGCCATAACGCCCTGATGGCGAGCCTCCCCACTCATTTGAGATAGGCGCATCCGATTGGTTAGTTGGGTTTCAATACCCTTCTCATCAGCTAACTTGATAATTGCCTCAATTCGTAAATTCGTGGTCCGAGACTCAGTATAAATACAATGGATGCCCTTCAAATCAGTAGATAACAATTGCTCTACTGCTCGGAGTCCAGTTACATAGTGTGATTTACTCATCGATATCTCCTTTTTTTATCAAGAGACTTCCTGGAGAGCGATCCCTTCTTCGCAGCTTTACCAAATTTGTCCACAACGGGCCGAAAATCAATTTTACGTGCTTGCATATCAACTTTATGTACCTGAATTCGTATTTTCCCGCCTAGGCCATAATAATGCCCACTATGCTCGCCGATCAGCCTCTGCGAACCTGCGTCAAATTTATAGTAATCATTAGATAAGCTTGTCACGTGAACTAGGCCGTCAGTCATCAACTCTGGAATTTGCACAAATACACCAAATGTCATGACTCCGGTAATTATGCCGTCATACTCCTCTCCAAGGTGACCTTCCATATATCGACACTTAAGCCATGCTTCGACATCTCGAGTTACAACCTCCGCACGCTTTTCATGTGCAGAAGTAATTGCACCAAGGCGTTCCATATCTCTCGTACTATAATTATATTTTCCAACTTTACCGTCTCGAATGATATGCCGAATCGCACGGTGCACCAGCAGATCAGGGTATCGGCGAATCGGTGAAGTAAAATGTGCATATGATTCCAGCGCCAAACCAAAATGCCCAATGTTTGAGGGTGAGTACTCAGCATGCGCAAGAGATCTCAACATTGCCATCGTAATGGCCGCACTATCTGGACGATCCATTATCTGCTCAATTAATTGTGAGAAATGACGCGGCTCAACGTGATCAGGATGTGGGACTTTTAGGCCCAGTGAAGTCAGATATAGACGCAATTCATTAAAACGATCTGCATCTGGTTTTGAATGTATCCGATAAAGCCCAGGAATTTTGTGCTGCTTTAAAAACTTTGCAGCTGCAACATTAGCCGCGATCATGCACTCCTCAATCAGACGATGAGCATCGTTTCGAGAAACAACCTTGATATGATCAATCTCACCATCATTATTGAGTTTAAATTTCGTTTGTGGGAGGTCGATTTCAATCGCACCACGTTGACTACGCTGTTTTACGAACGCCTTGTATAGATCATGCAGGTCGCGCAATGTACCTTGGAGGTCTTTCGGTACTGATGCTTTTGATTCACCATCAAGAAAATTTCCCACCTGGCTATATGTCAGGCGTGCCTTTGAATTCATTACCCCCTCATAGAATGTGGCTTTACTAACTTCTCCTGATGCTTGGATGTACATATCACAGACTATGCACAAACGATCTACTTTTGGATTGAGAGAGCAGAGGCCATTTGAGAGTGCCTCTGGCAACATCGGTATGACTCGATCTGGGAAATAAACAGACGTACCACGAACGATAGCTTCTTTATCGAGATCTGAGCCGACATTTACATAATTGGCAACATCAGCAATCGCAACTAATAGCTGCCACCCATTATTTTTTTTCTTGCAATAAACCGCATCGTCGAAGTCCCGAGCATCTGCACCATCAATTGTAATTAAATCAACGTCGCGAAGGTCAGTTCGACCTTGCTTGGAATGCTCAGATACTTGGATGCCAAAATTTTGTACTTCTTTTTTAACGTTATCTGGCCACTTGAATGGAATACCATGTGAATGAATAGCGATCTCAGTTGATAAACCTTTATCTCCAGATGTGCCGATGATCTTTGTGATACGCCCAGTTGCTTGCTCTAATTTTGAAGGATAGTTAAGTATTTCAGCAACAACCATGCTGCCGTGCTTGGCATCCAACGATTCATTTTTTGGTATCAATATACGATGAGCAAGTTTCACATTATCAGGAATGACAATGCCGACACCACGCTCACTAACAAACTGACCGGTAATTTCTTGAATGCAGCGCTTCAACACCTCAACTAGCTCACCCTGTGGACGGCCGCGATTGTCGTCTCCCACGATACGAACAGCGACTCGATCTCCATCGAATAGTGATCTCGCCTCTCCAGCAGATAAAAAAACATCTCCTAGCTCACCGCAATCGCGAATGACAAACCCAAATCCATCATGATGGCCACTAAATCTTCCGGTGATCAAATCAATCTTGGTGGTCAAACAATATTCACCACGTCGGCTCTCACAAATATGCCCGACACGCACCATCTCCTGTAATTGCTCAACCAAAAGTGAGCGCATTCGCTGCCCTTTCAAATTGCAAGCTATCAAGATCTGGTCGACCTTAATGGGATTGCCGACATCAGTTAGCATATCGATCAAGTCATTGTGGCTCGGGATCGGATGCTTATAGAGCCTCTTCTTTTTGGTTTTCGAGCTCTTTTTTTTGAGTTTACTTGGCAAGTAATAAAGCTCCAGTTGAAAACTTATGCTTTAACCCGATCTGGAAGATCGGTATTCGCATACCACCCACATTAGATTTGAGTATTCCAAAACCAAACGATACCGCATTTTTAGAACTCAATAGATAATCTATTTCTGCGCGCAATCCTCCTATGAAGCCACTTCCAACATCTACACCTCCCCCACCAGCTGCACCAATGTGGCCCTCTAATGCAAGCTGCCAAGAATCATTTAATTCAAACTCATAGCCCAACCCAAGTAATCCAATAGCAAAGCCTGCTACACCGCCATTCACTGTAGTCTGAGCATTGCCAGTAAGGTAAACATTCTCAGTTAAAAATAAGTCAATCGAAGTTTCCTGCATAAGGGGATGTATTCCCTTGTTATTGCCCGCTTTCATATAATTATCATTGGGTACCTGAGAAGAAAGACCCAATCCAATCTGCCAACGTTGTGATTTATTTGACTTCCCATGATCATCGTATCGGTTAAATACTCTTGAAAGGTTGATGTTTATTCCATGCCCAGCCAGCTGTGTATCTATAGCCTTCTGGCCCCTATACGCAATCTCTAGATCAAAATAGGGAGTAAGTTCAAAAGCAGCTCCAATAGCTGCGCCCACTAAAAAACCACCGCCTGTATCTACATCACCTCCACCACCAAATCCAAGGCTGGACTCCCCAAAAAGCGATACTGGGCCAACAGGCCAACGCCCGCGTATTCCCCCTTGAACTTGCATGTAGCCGTCACTACCTGAGGCAGCTCCATCTGCTCCAATGAATACCTCATATGCCTCAGAAGCAAAAAATCTTGCCTCAGCGCCCATGAGACTCAAATCATTTTGTCTTTTAGCAGAGCGAGTAAGTGTGTTTGGAAAAGTGTATCTTGAAAATCTCAGCGACGCAGAGCGTAAACCCCAATCCGCCGATCTATTGGTCGAGGATAATTTGAAAGGAGTGAAGCGCACTCCTAGAGTGGTTGCCCAATCATTTATAGCTGAGCCATTTACTTTAATGCGCGCCATACCAGCTTGCAAGCCCCAGCCAGGGGTGAGCTCATAATCACCAAGAATGCTTAAGCGGCCCATTGTTCCATCCCCATTTACTTGAGATGCACCGCCACCGCCACCTATAAATCCTGATAATGAAGCACTTAGCCGAGAAGTTATCAGCGTCCGATGCGTAACCTCAAACCCCCAGAAGAAAGCGCCTCCTCCATCTCCATAGGCACTAGAATAAATGGCTTGACCAAATCTAAAATTATGGCTTGTGGGTAAACCGACATAAAAACGATGCAACCCCTCAATAGTAGTATTTGGAGAGTGAAGAACATCGAAGCCAGTTTCAATTTCAAGGGGCGGTAGAGACTCTGCAGATATTGCGCTAGAAATAGAAAAAGCCAAAGTTAAACTTACAATAATAATTTTCGCTACCATTGGTTTTCCTGACTAAAATGGCAATTGACAGATTACGGCCGCCTTAAGTAAAGTGCGCCACCCGTTAGATCTTGAATGATTGTACGCGGTTCTGCGCCTTCTGAGGTGGCGAAATCGATAGTTACACTGTCTACAAAGACTACTACGGCTAAGTGAGCAAGTAAGTTTAGTAATTAATATTATAATCAATTGATTATAAACGATGGGTCACCTGAGGTAGTTAAGCCTATCGTTCTTTAAGTGGTTGCGGGTACGTATTAGTCTTCATGACTACGCGTGTAAGAATTGCCCAGGTGGCGGAATTGGTAGACGCGCCAGCTTCAGGTGCTGGTCTACGTAAGTAGGTGGAGGTTCAAGTCCTCTCCTGGGCACCACCATCCCCTCTGGATGGCCTGATATTCCTAATTTTTCAGTGACTTGCTGCTCTCTCCGGTACACAAATGGGTAC
>JAQWOA010000009.1 GCA_029246105.1 Woeseiaceae bacterium
TTACCGCAGGAATAGCTGCAAACAAGCCCATTGCTGTGGCTATTAAGGCTTCTGCGATTGGAGGTGCCACTACCGCTAATGTCGCAGACTGAATATTTGCGAGCCCTAGGAAAGCACCCATGATTCCCCATACGGTTCCAAATAAGCCTACATAAGGACTTGTCGAGCCTATCGTTGCCAATGTTGCAAGGCCATGCTCCAGTCGATCGACTTCACGCATTTGAGCAACCCGCATAGCGCGTCGACACTCCTCAACAATCTCATCAACACTGCTTTCACTTGATTGCATTGCACGGTTGAACTCACGAAAACCCGACTCAAATATTCCAGCCATTCCGATGCTATCAGCCTTATTTTGAGTAGTGTTGATATACAAGGTATTTAGATCTCCTCCTGACCAGAAAGCAGCTTCAAATTTATCTGACGCATCTTTTGTTCGCTGAATTAATCTGCGCTTTGAAAAGATAATACTCCAGGAGTAAAGTGAAGCTCCAAGCAGCATAAGCATTACTATTTGCACAGGGATACTGGCATCCCAAAGAAGGTTCACGACTGACATATCTGCATTCATAATCGATTTTCCTCAAAAAAATTTATTTGGCATGTGCTTTATGAGGCATAAAAAAACTCACACCAGTATCCCAAATATTACAGTGGTCACAGTGGTAATTCCTCACTGAAGGATGAGGTGGGCGGCTCTAGGCCAAAGTGTAAATATGCATTCTTAGTAGCCATACGACCCCTGGCCGTCCGAACCATAAAGCCTTGCTGTATCAAGTAGGGCTCCAAAACATCCTCTATGGTTCCACGCTCTTCGCCGATTGCCGCCGCGAGACTATCTATACCAACTGGACCGCCATCAAATTTTTCAATAATTGCCCTCAAAAGCCGTCTATCCATTGCATCAAATCCATGCGGATCAACTTGCAGTACATCCATAGCGTCTGCTGCGATTTTACCTGTAACGATTCCATCACCTCTAACTTCAGCAAAATCTCGAACTCGTCGTAATAGCCTGTTAGCAATTCTCGGTGTGCCACGTGAACGAGTCGCAATCGCTCTCGCACCCTCATCTTCTATTGGTAGATTTAAAATACCAGCGGAACGATGCGTGATACCTTGAAGGTCTTCAGCAGAATAAAATTCTAGGCGTTGTACTATGCCAAAACGATCGTGCAAAGGAGATGTTAGTAGCCCTGCACGAGTGGTTGCACCTACCAAAGTAAAAGGCGGTAAATCTAACTTTATTGAGCGTGCAGCGGGCCCTTCACCAATAATAATATCTAGCTGAAAGTCTTCAAGTGCCGGATATAACACCTCTTCAACAATAGGGCTTAGGCGATGTATCTCATCAACAAACAAAACATCATTAGGCTCAAGATTCGTTAAGATCGCAGCAAGATCGCCTGGTCGCTCAAGCACCGGGCCCGAAGTTTGACGCAATGTTACAACCAGCTCATTAGCAATAATATGTGCCAAAGTCGTTTTGCCTAGCCCTGGTGGGCCAAAAATAAGAACGTGATCCAGCGCTTCTTGACGTCGACGTGCTGCCTCGATAAAAACGCTCATCTGCTGATTGACGCTGGGTTGACCGTTATAGTCCTTGAGCGTTTTCGGGCGAATAGCACGATCAAAAGTCTTATCTTCGCCTACTTCAACTGCACTAGTCAGACGATCATGCTCTATATTACTCATTTATTTAACCGCCTGTCTTAGTGCTAATCTGATAATATCCTCAGCCGATTTCCCTTCAATATCTAGCTTCGCAATTAGGTTATTTACTTCCTTTGATTTATAACCAAGCGCAATCATCGCATCCATTGCCTCGGAACGCGCACTTGCCTCGACGCCTATCGATGCAGCCCTAGTGGCGCTTGGTGTAATCGCATTAATACGGTCGCGCATTTCAATTATGAGGCGTTCAGCGGTCTTCTTGCCTACGCCAGGAATTTTCGATATCGATGTAGTATCTTCAAGCTCGACACAGCGTGAAAAATCATTGGTTGACATTGCAGAGAGAACACCTAATGCCAATTTTGCACCGACACGATTAACCTTCAACAGAGATCGAAACATTAATCGTTCATCTTCTGTTGAGAACCCATAAAGAATTTGCGCATCTTCACGAATCAAAAGATGAGTATATAAAAATAAGTCTGAGTCAATTTTTGGTAGGGCAAGAAACGTTGACATCGGTGCTTCTATTTCATAACCGATACCATTGCATTCAATAACAATCTGTGGAGCCAACTTCGATACCAATCGTCCTCTAAGAGAGCCAATCATCTTGTACCTGCTATAGCTTTGCTCGTGCCCAAAATTCCTTGGATGCGACATTGGTGGCCATGGCATAGTGCTGCTGCAAGTGCATCTGCCGCATCCTCGGAGGGCACACCGTCAAGATTTAAAATTTGCACAATCATATGTTGCACTTGCTCCTTAGTCGCAGCTCCAGTACCAACAACTGCTCGTTTTATTGCTCGAGGTGCATATTCATGTATCTCAAGCCCATATTCAAAGGTTGCACAAATAGCGGCAGAACGAGCATGACCAAGCTTTAAAGCGCTACCTGCATTTTTATGCATGAATACACTCTCAATGACAACAATGTCAGGTCGATATTTACCGATAATGTCGCCAATAGAATCAAATATCTGCTTAAGCCTATCTGCGAAAGCACCATCAACACTTTTAATATTTCCGCTGGCGACATATTCTGTTTTATCTTCGCCAAAATCAACGACTCCAAATCCCGTCAACCGAGAACCTGGATCAATTCCGAGTATGCGTCTTTTTGTAGTCAAGGCTACCTCAAATCTGCGACAATATATCTTCGCTAATGTCAGCGTTACTATAAACCTCTTGGACATCATCCAGATCTTCTAGAGCTTCAATCATTTTGATCATAGAACTGGCTTCCTTTGCATCCAAATCGGCACTTGTCGAAGCGCGCATTGTCACCGTTGCATTTTCCGCTTCAAGCCCAGTCGCTTTCATGCTATTGCGAACTTTCTCGAAATCACTCGGTGACGTAAGGACCTCTATCGAGCCGTCATCGTCTGACATAACATCTTCGGCACCCGATTCTATTGCGGCATCCATTACCGCATCTTCATCATTATCAGCTGAATATATTAATTGCCCTACCTGATTAAAAAGGTAACTTACTGACCCATCGGCACCAAGATTGCCGCCAAATTTAGTAAATGCATGACGTACCTCAGCAACCGTACGATTTTTATTATCAGTCAGGCAATCAATCATAACGGCCGTGCCGCCAGGTCCATAACCCTCATAGCGGCATTCTAAATAATCAGCACCATCTGATTCACCTGCGCCACGCTTAATGGCGCGATCAATATTATCTTTAGGCATGCTCTGCGCTTTAGCTTTATCAATAGCCAAGCGCAAGCGTGGGTTTGCATCCAAATCGCTACCACCCATCTTCGCAGCTATATTAATCTCACGGATTAATTTGGTAAAAAGTTTAGCGCGCTTTTTATCCTGCCTACCCTTACGATGCTGAATATTCGCCCATTTACTGTGTCCTGCCATGGTTTTCCTATTTCTTTAGCAATCATTATGAGTCTGGCCAAACAGATTAGCCGAAACTGCGCTTATAATAACGGGTATTAAGCATTCAGGCACTTTACTGATTCATAAAAATGTCGGCATCTGATGTTAAAAAAGGGCAAGGCCAAAATGATACAGCCGATATTATTCAGCGTGTGCGTCAATATTTGGCTGCATTGCCGACTAAAATCGAACTAGATCTAGCTATTGCAGAAGGTGAACAGATTGCGGAAATTATAGAACCATTAAAATTGCCTGTCGAAATTGTGGCTGCTGCATATGCCTATCCATCATACCGAGAGAAAATTTTAAAAAATAAAGACTTAAAAAACATATATTTAACCAATATTTCTCGATATATTATAGGTTTAGAGCAACTCAATCAATTTTCGTTACCTGAGAACTGGCAACCGGGTGAATCATTAGCAGTCCAGCAATCTGAAGCTTTGCGCAAGATGCTCTTGGCGGTAGTCTCAGATATACGACTCGTGCTAGTTCGAATCGCTGAACAATTGTATCGACTACGCAAAGCCAAGAAGGAATCTCAGTCAGTACAACAATCACTCGCTCTAGAGACGCGCGAAATCTACGCTGCACTAGCTAATCGTTTGGGTGTTTGGCAATTAAAATGGGAGTTAGAGGATTATGCATTTCGCTACAGCAACTCCAATGCCTACCTTAGTATCGCTAAAGCACTAAAAGAAAAACGCATTGAGCGAGAATCTTTCATTCAATCTGTAAAGGTTTTCTTACTGGAAGAACTCAAATCGCATGATATTAATGCAGAGATCTCTGGCCGGCCTAAGCATATCTATAGCATCTGGCGAAAAATGCAGAATAAAAATCGTGGTCTAGATTCACTTTATGATATTCGCGCCATAAGAATTCTAGTTCATGATGTCAGCGAATGTTATGCATCACTTGGAGTCGTGCATAACCTTTGGCCTTGTATTCCTGGAGAGTTTGATGACTACATCGCAAACCCAAAAGAAAATAACTATCAATCTCTGCATACTGCAGTAATCGGACCCGAAGGCAAAACTATCGAAGTTCAGATTCGCTCATACGATATGCACAATAATGCCGAGCTTGGTATCGCCGCTCACTGGAGATACAAAGAAGGCATCCTCTCTCCAGCTGTATTCGATCAAAAAATCAACTTTTTAAGGAAATTGCTCGAACCCACAGATAATGGCGCAGATATTCTAGATCAAATTCGAGACGACTTCTTTGAGGATCGCGTTTATGCAGTTAGTCCTAAAGGTGACATTGTTGAATTAGCTGCGAATGCAACACCTCTAGATTTTGCCTATCATGTGCATACTCAAATTGGCCATCGTTGTCGTGGTGCAAAAATTAACGGCAACATCGTACCCTTAACCCATCGGGTGACCAATGGTGATCAAATTGAAATCATTACCGGTAGCTCTGCAAGACCTAGTCGAGATTGGCTAAATCCAAAACTTGGTTATCTGGCTGGTGCTCGTTCAAGGGCAAAGGTTCGAGGATGGTTTCGCCAACAAGATCGTGGTCAACATTTACGTCAAGGACGAGAAATTCTCGACAAAGAACTTGCGCGCCTATCTGAGAAAGACACTTCAACAGATAAAATAGCAGCCTTTTTAAAGCATAAAGATGTTGAGTCTCTTTATGTCTCTCTTGGTGCTGGAGACTTGACTTCAGCTGCTATCGCAACTGCATTACAGAATTTACGTGGAGATAAGGCCCCTAAACCAAAAAATATAAGGCAATTCAAACCAAGTAATGGCAAATCCCAATCAACCTCAGTAACGGGTGTGGGTGATTTGTTATGTAATCTCGCTCGCTGCTGTCGACCAGTCCCGCCTGAATTGATTGTCGGCTATATTACAAAAGGTCGTGGCGTCAGTATCCACAAGCAGGATTGTGGAAATTTTCTTGGTTTAAATCAAAGAAACCCCGAGCGTATTTTAGAAATCAGTTGGGAAGAATCCGAAACTAGATCTTATCCAGTCGATCTAACTTTGTACGCTTTTGATAGGGCGGGCTTAATTCGCGATATCACTGCGATTCTAGCAGACGATAATATCAATGTACTTGACTTACTAAAGGCACAAGCCGATAAGAAATCAATGCAAGTGATAATGACTCTAAGTATTGAAATTCGAGATTTACCAACTCTAAGTACTGCTATTAAAAAATTAGAGCAGCTACCTAATGTTGTGTCAGTCAGGCGAAAAATTTGACTAATAAATATCGCTTCATCCGCTGGATTCACGCTTGGCTATATCAGTAGCCAGCGCCATCATAGACGTTAAATCAGCAAGGTTTGAAGGGACAACAAATGTATTACCAGCCTTTGCAAGATTACCGAACTGAGCTATATATTGTTCGGCAATGCGAAGCTGCATAGCGTCAGGACCACCTTGATCCGTAACTGCAGAGGCAACTTCTCTTAGTCCCTGAGAAGTTGCTGTTGCAACTGCCAAGATTGCTTCAGCCTCACCTTGGGCTTCGTTAATCTGTTGCATTTTCGAAGCCTCAGACTCTTTTATCACACGCTGCTTCTCTCCCTCTGCCTCATTGATTTGGGCGTCACGTACGCCCTCAGAGTTAAGAATTACAGCACGCTTTTCACGTTCTGCACGCATCTGCTTTTCCATTGCACCCAAAACATCTTGTGGGGGATTAATATTCTTAATTTCATAGCGAAGAACTTTTACACCCCAAGGATCTGATGCTTTATCAAGCTCAGCAACAACATTCTGATTTATTGTGCCGCGCTCCTCGAAGGTGCGATCCAATTCAATCTTACCAATCTCGGAGCGTAACGTGGTTTGAGCGAGTTGAGAAATGGCGAACATATAGTTCCCAATCCCATAAGATGCACGATCCGGATCCAGCACTTGAAGGTAGAGAACCCCATCAACACCAACTTGAACATTATCTCTGGTAATGCAAATTTGCTCATCAATATCAACTGCCTGCTCTTTCAGTGAATGCTTATAAGCTACGCGCTCTATAAATGGAAAAAGAATATGAAACCCAGCATTCAAAGTCTTGGAATATTTTCCAAGTCTCTCCACGACAAAGCCGCTTTGCTGTGGAACAACAATCGCAGTCTTTATTAAAACAATGACTACAACAAATACAAGGAATAACGCAACAATTGTTGACATATCCATAATTCTCTCTTTAGTTGGTGACTACTCTGATTCTAGGTATAACGTTAAACCGTCAACTTTGACAATTTTAGCACGAGTTCCAGCAGCAATATCTTCAGTTCCGACATTTCGTGCAGTCCATTTCGATCCTCGGTGATCAACACGAGTCTCTCTGCCTACCTCTATTTCTTCACCAATATCGATGATGTCGCCAGAGAGCCCTTCGCGAAAACCAATAGCACCGCCATGAATTTTTTTATATAAGCTTTTTCGAAAAGTAAAAAACGATATTAAAGAAAAAGCAGCAAAAGTAGTCCACTGCAACCATTCCGGCAAAGCAATTCCAATAAGATCGGCAAGACCTACAAGTGCCGCAGAAATTCCAAGAAAAACCAGATAGAACTGAGCGTCAATTGCAAAGAGCTCTGCACCCAGTAATACTGCGCCAAATATCATCCATCCCCACCAGATCATAGATCCGCTCCTTCACTATAATCATGTCACTATATCGCGAAATGCAATAAAGAGTCAGATTGAAACTGCATTGAAATGCTCAATATGAGTTAATATTCGAATCGTCACCATTAAAAATGAGTAAAAAGGGTCGAAATGCAGGAAATCGTCTCGAAGATCAACGGCTATATTTGGAGTGACATGCTCATCTACTTGTGTCTTGGCGCCGGATTGCTTTATTCAGTTCTCACACGCTTTGCTCAAGTACGCCACCTCCGCGAAATGATCCGTCTAACTTTCAGTGGTAAAAAATCTGACCGCGGTATCTCCTCTTTTCAAGCCCTAGCCGTATCTCTTTCTGGCCGAGTTGGTGTTGGTAATATCGCAGGTGTTGCGACAGCCATTGGTTTCGGGGGGCCAGGGGCAGTCTTCTGGATGTGGGTTGTAGCATTTCTTGGTGCATCGACAGCATACATCGAATCGACACTTGGCCAAATCTATAAGGAAGAAGATGAAGGCCAGCTTCGCGGTGGTCCAGCTTACTATATAGAAAAAGCTATGGGCCAAAAATGGTACGCATGGATTTTCGCAATCTCTACCATTGTAGCCGTCGGCATATTATTGCCTGGCGTTCAATCCAATAGTATCGGTAATGCAGCCGAGCTCGCGTTCGGTAGTGGCCCTATAATTGAATTTATGGGCAATGCAGTATCGTCCACAAAAATGATAACAGCTGTCAGTGTCGTTACAGTATTTACGTTTATTGTCTTCGGTGGAGTAAAGCGCATAGCCCATTTCACTCAAATCGTTGTCCCATTTATGGCCCTTAGTTATATTTCAATTGCGATACTCATAATCGGAATGCACATTAATGAGTTACCAAGTGTTGTCTCAATGATAATCAATGATGCATTTACACCGATGGCGGGCTTTGGCGCAGCAATAGGCTGGGGAGTTAAGCGTGGTATTTACTCTAATGAAGCAGGTCAAGGAACTGGGCCACATGCTGCAGCAGCAGCTGAAGTAGAGCACCCTGCACAGCAAGGTTTAGTGCAGGCTTTTTCAGTGTATGTGGACACCTTATTTGTTTGTTCTGCAACAGCATTTATAATTTTAATTACCAATCAATATTACGTTGAAGGTCTCGATAAGACTATTAGTGGTGGCTTGCTTGATGATAAAACAATCATCAACAGTCCTGCATTTACCCAGCTAGCTCTTGAGAGTGTAATGGGTGCACTGGGCAAGACATTTGTTGCAATAACATTGTTTTTCTTCGCATTCACTACGATTCTTGCGTATTACTATATTGCTGAGACGAATGTTGCATGGGTTAGGCGGTCATTTAAATCAACAAACAAATTAATTATTCTCAAAATCGCCATCATGACATCAGTCTTCTTCGGCACAATCAGGTCTGCTGACCTAGCTTGGGCAATGGGCGATATTGGTGTAGGCCTAATGGCATGGCTAAATATCACCGGTATCATTATATTGTTATTTATGGGGCGTCCAGCACTCAAAGCACTGCGAGATTATGAGCGGCAAAAAAAAGCAGGTGCCACTATATATACCTTCAATCCTGAGGCACTGGGAATTAAGAATGCTGACTTCTGGAAGAAATGACGCCCTTATTTGTTTGGAAAGTTAAGAGCCCTGTTATCGACCGACAGTGAAGCTTCATGAATGGCCTCTGCAAGACTAGGGTGCGCATGAATAGTTCTTTGAATATCTTCTGTGCTCGCCGAGAACTCCATCGCTAAAACAGCCTCCGCAATCAACTCACCTGCCATGGGCCCAACTATGTGCACGCCGAGAATTTCATCGTCATATTTCGATGAGATAATCTTAGTCATACCTGATGTCTGCTCCATAGCTTTAGCCCGCCCACTAGCAGCGAATGGAAATGAGCCAACCTTATAGGGCTGGCCTAAGGCCTTCACCTCGGCTTCGGTTTTACCTACCCATGCAATTTCTGGTGAGGTGTAAATAACGGAAGGAATTATATCGTAATTAACTTCCGCGGCCTGACCAGCGATTAAATCAGCAGCCATCACGCCCTCTTCTGAGCCTTTATGTGCCAACATCGGACCACGGACACAATCACCAATAGCGTAAACATTTTTAATGCAAGTCCGACACTCATCGTCAACAATAATGAATCCACGTTCATCCAACTGAATGCCCACATCATTTGAAAATAGATTATCTGTGTATGGCCTACGACCGACAGCAACAACCAACTTATCTACTTCGATCGATTGGATGCCATCCTTGTCGCCATAAGAGACCTCAACGCCATTTTTGCTAACCTCTGCTTCTGTCACATTAGCGCCAAGTCGAATATCTAAGCCCTGCTTTTTGAAGTCATTTGCGGCAATTCTCGTGATGTCTTGATCGGCCATAAATAAGAAATCGTCCATCGCTTCAAGAATGGTCACTTCCGATCCTAATCTTGACCAAATGCTTCCTATTTCAAGGCCAATAACGCCCGCCCCCACGACACCTAATCTTTCTGGCACATGATCAAACTCCAATGCATCCCATGAATCAACGATATTTTTATGGTCAAAATTAGCAATTGGTATCTCAATGGGTGTTGAACCAGGGGCCAAAATGACATTCATTGCCTCAATGATTTCGACATCTCCTGAAATTGAAGTGAACTCAATATTATTTTTGGCTAGAAGCCTACCATGGCCTACTAAACCCTCGATCTTATTTGCCTTAAGAAGGCCGGCTATACCTCCAGTGAATTGTCGTACAATACTCGCCCGTCTTTTTTGCATAGTAGCGAGGTCCAATTCTATTTTTCCGGTTTTGATGCCATGTTTTTTAAATTCATGCTTAGTGCGATAAAATAATTCCGAGGATTCCAATAAAGCTTTGGATGGTATACAACCAGCATTTAGGCAAGTGCCGCCAAATGCATTTCCCCCATCTCTGTTCTTCCATTCATCAATACATGCAACTTTCTTACCGTACTGCGCTGCACGAATTGCCGCGATATAGCCAGCGGGACCTGCGCCAATAACAACCACATCAAAACTTCTACTCATGCCTCTCTAGACCTTGTAGTGGAAAGTCATCAGATCTGCAGCAGCAAACGCGCTGGATCCTCGAGCTGATTCTTAATAAAAGCGAGAAACTGAACTGCCTCCTTGCCATCTATAATGCGATGATCATAAGTCAAGGCTAGGTACATCATTGGGCGAGCAATGATATCGCCATCAATAACGACTGGTCGCTGTTGAATGGAGTGCATACCAAGAATCGCACTTTGTGGTTGATTCAGGATCGGTGTTGACAACATTGACCCAAAAATCCCGCCATTCGTAATAGTAAATGTACCTCCGGTAAGGTCATTAATTCCAATAGTGCCTGCCTGCGCTTTTCCAGCCATATTACTTAAGGTAGCTTCAAAGTTAGCAAAACTCATCTGGTCAACGTCACGAATCACTGGAACCATCAAACCACGATCACTCGATACAGCAATGCCAATATCATAATAATTATGATAAATAATGTCCGCTCCCTCGACTGACGCGTTAACAACAGGAAATTTTTTCAGCGCCTCAGCTGAAGCTTTTGCGAAGAATGACATGAAACCTAATTTTACTTCATGCCTCTTCTCAAACGACTCTTTGTATTCAGTGCGAATTGACATAACTTCTGTGAGGTCTACTTCATTAAATGTGGTTAGCATCGCTGCTGTCTGCTGTGCATCAACCATTCGTTCTGCGATTCGCGCCCTCAATCGCGTCATAGGGACGCGTTGTTGTTTACGCTCTAGTTCAGCTCCTATGGAATCAACAGTTGAGGACAGTGGATCATCCGATAGAGCATTACTGCTTTCATCAGACCTAATAAATGACATCACATCAGCCTTAGATATTCGACCATCCTTGCCCGAACCGGTGACCATGGCAGCTTCTAAATCGTGCTCTTCCAGCAAGTGGCGAGCGGCCGGGCTTATCTTCAAAGATTTGCTGCTTTTCTTAGCAGTCATCGATGAGGTCTTATTCTTAATTGGTTGAGCCTCCATTTTGATAGGTGCTTTAACTGAAGTTTCAGCATCTTCAAGAGTTCCAATCACATCACCTGCTTTCACCGTTGCACCATTTTTTACTATAATTTTTCCAATTATTCCGTTCACCGTAGCTGGGACCTCCAGGACAACTTTGTCAGTTTCGAGATCAACAAGATTCTCATCTCTGGATACTGATTCACCCACGGTTTTATGCCAAGCAATTAGTGTTGCATCGCTAACCGACTCAGGGAGAGGTGGAACCTTAATCTCTATAGTCATTTGGTCTTCCGTATTGTTTTCTCTGGTTTAATAATTTTGCTCGCCTCTGATCTAATACCAAGCGCGGCCTCTATTAATGTTTGCTGCTGTTGTATGTGCACCTTAAAAATACCGGATGCAGGAGCAGCTGCACCAGGCCGCCCCGCATAATAAATTTGTTGATGTTCAGCTAGTGGCTCTTGGAGGCGGTGTTTGATTTGGTACCATGCTCCCTGATTTAGGGGCTCCTCCTGGCACCAGATAATTTCTTCAACGTGCTCATACTGCTTAATTAAAGCCGAAAACTCATCAATTGGGAAAGGATAGAGCTGCTCAATTCGTATCAAAGCAACATTGTCTATATTGTGAACCTCGCGAGCCTCAAGTAAGTCAAAATAAACTTTACCGCTGCAGAAAACTAGGCGGCGAACTTTCTCTGGGGCGATACCCCCAACCTCAGGAATAATTAGCTCAAACTTACCACTTGAAAGATCAGTAATCGGTGATACTGACATTTTATGACGCAACAGACTCTTCGGAGTCAAAACAATAAGCGGCTTCTTAAATAAACGCACTTGTTGACGTCGAATCATATGAAACATTTGTGCTGGTGTTGAAGGAACACAGACCTGGATATTATATTCAGCGCATAATTGCAGAAATCGCTCGATACGCGCCGAAGAATGCTCAGGTCCCTGGCCCTCGTAACCATGCGGTAAAAACATCGTTAATCCACATAAACGCCCCCACTTGGCCTCTCCAGAACTGATAAATTGATCGATCACAACCTGAGCACCATTAGCAAAATCACCAAACTGACCCTCCCATATCACTAGGGTATTTGGCTCAGTACTAGCATAGCCATACTCAAAGGCAAGTACCGCTTCCTCTGATAAAAATGAATCAATTACACGAAAAGCATCTGGCCGGTCAACAACATACTCAAGTGGAATATAATGACGATTGTTGAGTTGATTGTAGATGACAGCATGGCGATGGAAGAATGTGCCACGCCCACTATCTTGACCTACTAAACGCACATTATGCCCGTCATGTAATAACGACGCATACGCCATCGTTTCCGCAAAGCCCCAGTCAATATCTATATCGCCTGCAGCCATTTTCAATCGTTGATCAATGATATGCTGAACTCTGCCATGTGGTTTAAAGCTTGGCGGAATTGTCGTCACCGTCTTACCTAAATTAACTGCAATCTTAGGGCTTATACATGTATCGGTCACATCATCCCATTGCGCGTGTAGAAAAGGTGTCCAGTCAACAGTGAATTCATTTCCAATCATACCAAGAGACGCTTCTTGTACTTGCTCACCCCTATCAAGCTTATCGCGGTACTTATCTTGCAAGTCAGATACTTTGTCTGATGATAATAGTTGCTCATTGACAAGTTGAATTGCATAAATTTCACGCGTTGTTTTTTGACTCTTTATTCTTCCATACATAATTGGTTGAGTAGCTGCAGGCTCATCAGCTTCATTGTGTCCGTGACGGCGATAGCAAACAAGGTCAATAACAACATCTTTCTTAAATCTTTGACGATATTCAAGCGCTAATCGAGTGACGAAAATCACAGCTTCTGGATCATCACTATTAACATGAAAAATCGGTGCCTCAATCATTTTTGCAATATCGCTACAGTAGTCTGTTGATCGCAAATCTGATGGTCGGCTCGTTGTAAATCCGATTTGATTATTAACTACAATATGCACCGTTCCACCAGTTCGAAAACCATTAATTTGAGACATCTGAAATGTTTCAGCTACTACACCCTGCCCAGAAAAGGATGCATCACCATGAATGAGGATCGGAAGAATATCCTTACGGTCTAAATCTCTACGGCGCTGTTGTCGCGCTCGAACTGAGCCTTCGACAACTGGATTAACAATTTCGAGGTGTGACGGATTAAATGCGAGTGCGATATGAACGTTACCACCCGGTGTTTTTATGTCAGCTGAAAATCCCTTGTGGTACTTCACATCCCCAGAACCCTTCAACTCTTCTGGATCATATGCCCCTTCAAACTCTTCAAAAAGTTCTTCTGGTGACTTACCAAAAATATTAACAAGTACATTAATTCTTCCACGATGCGCCATTCCAATGACAATTTCTTTCACGCCACTAATGCCGCCCTGCTGAATGACATCATCAAGCAACGGAATCAAACTTTCACCACCCTCTAAAGAGAAGCGCTTTTGACCGACATATCGCGTATGCAGGTATCGTTCAATACCTTCCGCACCAGTTAACTTTTCGAGGATATGCAGTCGCTCCTCATCGTTAAGTGTTTTTGACGCCGCTCCCTGCTCAAACCGCTTTTTGAGCCAAAGTCGCTCTCTAGCTCGAGATATATGAGCGAATTCAGCACCAATCTTGCGGCAATAAATATTGTTCAGTAGTACAAGTATTTCACGAAGCGTCATCTGGGTGTTGCTATTACCAATAAGGCCACCCGTATAAAACTCGGTATCCATGTCAGACTCGGCTAAACCAAGGTATTCCAGTCTTAGAACACCTGGAATTCGTCGCTCCACCAAACCTAATGGATCAAGATCTGCAATTTGATGGCCACGAAGACTATATACCTGAATAAGTCTAGAAACGGCCGCCTGCTTTTCACCGAAGCTCACAACAGAATCTATACTAGGCTTGTTAGCCTGAACGATTTTTCTTCCGTCAAAAGATTCACGTAAGATTTTATCACGGATAGGTGTATGGGCAATCTCAACGTCCGGATCAGCGAACGTTTCAAAATACTCACGCCATCCTTTAGGGATGGAGTCTGGCTGTTCTAGAAATTGCTCATACAGCGACTCAACGGCATTCGCATTTGCGCCGAACAGAGGCGTTGAAGCCCATTGCTCTTTGAGGGAATCACTCATAATGACAGGAACTAATATTACCCCGCGCTATAGAGTCAAATAGCTCCAGCCGAGGATCAAAAAAAGGGGAGATAGTTTATCGTAAGCATCCACGATAAGGAATGTTTTTACCGAGCAATTTTGACCAACTTCATAATTAGCAGGCTATCGATCTTATGACAAGTCATGAAAAGCGTAAAACTGAAAAAAACCACCAAAATTCCCTGAAGAGAGACCAAATCAGCTCCATACTTAATCTTGCAATAAAAATTTTTTTAAGGCCTATCTGATGCCAAAAAGACTTGGAACTAATTTTAGGTATACTATCTAATCAAAATTTGGATTAAATAATAATGAAAGGTTACACAGGTGTACTTTTAGATGGCCAGGCAATTCATTACGTCGATAAGAAACGTTGGTTTTGGATGTTGTCGGTCATTGTCCCACTGCAGCCTTTTATTCCTATAGCATTGCATGCTAAAACCGGCGTTGAAGCATGGTTTGTGATTCCGTTTCTTCTCAATTATGCAATAGTGCCATTGCTCGACTGGGCCCTGGGAGCTGATATAAACAATCCACCTGAAGAAGTTGTTATGCAGCTTGATCGTGACTCATATTATCGCCGCCTGACCTACATTGCTGTGCCGTTGCATTACATTGGCTTAGTTGGCTCAATCTGGTATGCAACGACTCAACCTTTAAGCTGGTGGGCATTCACTCTTCTGGCCTTATTTGCTGGTCTAGTTTCAGGGTTTGCCATCAATACTGGGCATGAACTTGGGCATAAAAATTCCAAACTTGAAAAGCAGCTAGCCCGACTTGTTTTAGCGGTGCCGGCTTATGGCCACTTCAGTATTGAACACAATCGTGGCCACCATAAGTATGTTGCCACAGTGGAGGATTGTGCTAGCTCGCGAATGGGTGAAAGTATCTATAAGTTTGCCATGAGAGAAATTCCTGGTGGTTTTGTTCGTGCGTGGGCTGTCGAAAAAGAACGACTTGAAAATCGTGGTATGCCCGCTTGGAATGTCAGGAATCAGATTCTGCAATCCTATGCATTTACTACAGGCTTTAGTATCGTACTGCTGCTAATCTTTGGTTGGACTGTTCTGCCGTTCCTATTAATTCATAATATCTTCGCCTACTGGCAGCTAACCAGCGCTAATTATATTGAACATTACGGTCTTCTTAGGAAGATAAGCGATAATGGTATTGTAGAGAGATGTCAACCACATCATTCATGGAACAGTAACCACATTTTTAGCAATCTGTTGTTATTTCATCTCCAGCGGCACTCAGACCATCATGCGCATCCATTACGCCGCTACCAATCCTTGCGTCATTTCGAAAATCTGCCACAACTTCCCAGCGGCTATTTTGGCATGTACCTATTGGCCTATTTCCCATGGCTTTGGTTTAAGGTTATGGACAAACGACTTATAGCGTTACCGCATGTCGATGGGGATCTTGACAACCTAAATATTGACCCTGCCGCTCATCCTTCGATACTTTTGAAATGGGGCGCGAGACGCGATGTATAAATCAACTTATAGTTATTCTCGTAAGCTTTAAAGGTTTCCTTAAATCTCATAACGCAGCTTTTTTATCCTAATATCCAGAACACAGTCCCATGCTCAGATATGCTTCTAAGGAGTGTTCGGAGTTTCGAGCTTACTATCGTTGGTGTGATGCTGCCGATTTAAGAGTGGATCCCTTCGAACCTTAATGAGTGCAATGCTAATAAATATCAGTATTGGAATTGGTATCAGCATTAGTTTCGCCCAACCAAAGAAATACATGACTGTTCCAGCTAACAGCGAAGCACTTGCAGACATACCAAAAACTAGAAATTCATTAACAGCCTGCGCTCGAAATCGCTCAGTCATAGTATAAGTATAGGTCAACATTGTTGTGCCGCCGACAAAAAGAAAATTCCAGCCAATACCAAGCAATAATAACGCCCACCAATAATGCATCATAGTATGGCCTTGTAAGCCAATTATTGATGTTGCCAAAAGCCCTATCAAGCCAATAAACATGATCCGAAGAACACCAAATTTTTCAATTAAAAACCCTGCAAATAATGACGGCACATACATACCAAGCACATGTACTTGAATTATATTTGCAGTTTGTTCTAAAGAATAACCATTATTCACATGCATACTTAACGGAGTCGCCGTCATAACCAATGTCATTAATCCTACTCCCGCCATCGCTCCCATTACGGCTGTAATGTAAACTGGTTGACGAATAATTAGACTTATCGGCCGCTCTGATTGGTTATCGCTTGGGTCAATATGATCTTTCACAGGCTCCATGGCAAAAAATAATACGGCCTGAATAACAAACATCATTGACAATAGCATCATTACACCGGCGTATTGAATGTCAGCTATCAAGTACTGGCCATAAGTTACAACTTCCTTACCAACAAAGGCTGCCCCGATAGAGCCAACCAGCACTAATGAAATAGCACGTGGCACATAACGGGATTCAACACTTTCCGCAGCAGCGTATCGGTACTGTTGAGTAAATGCCATATTGATGCCAAATATCATTAAAGCAACATTGAAAAGTGGAAAGCTAGATTCCTTAAGTGCATACATAGCAAGCACTAAAGCAATGGCCGCTGATATTGATGACAACGCAAAACCTTTGCGACGGCCAATCTTCTTCATGAGAATCGTCGCAGGAATAGTAGCCGCTGCGATGGCAATAACCATCATCGAGTAAGGCAAGGTTGCAAATGCCTTATTGGTTGCCATAGCAGAACCTATTATCCCGCCAAGCATCACCATAACGAGCTGGCCTGATGTCGATATCAGCTGACAAACGACGAGTATGCTAAGGTTTCGAACTTGCATTAGTTCTACCAATAGGGATTATGAAAGAGCATTCTCACATATTGGAGGCAACGTGAACACTTTAGAGATCCCAGATAATATTCAAATACCCATATCTGAAATTGAGATAACTGCTATTCGCTCGCAGGGTGCTGGTGGACAAAATATTAATAAAGTTGCGACTGCTATTCACTTGCGTTTCGATGCATTCAAATGCATCGCAATTCCTGAGCGCATCAAAGAGAGATTGCGAAACTCATCAGATCATCGCATCACCTATGATGGTATTATTATTATCAAATCCCAAGCCTATCGGAGTCAGGAACGAAATAAGCAAGCAGCATTAAGGCGATTAAAAGAATTGTTAGTTGGTGCAACCTATGAATCGAAGCGTCGTATCAAAACAAAGCCGAGTCTTAAGGCAAGGCAAAAACGTATTGATTCAAAAAAACATCGAAGCATATTGAAGAAAAACAGGAAAAGAATCACTGTCGAATAAGCCTTCCATAAATCACCCTACCACTATGCAATTCATACTCAAGCTCCATTCAGTGCAATCAAAAAAATTGCTCAGATTAAAATAAACCTTCAATTCGCCCCTTTTCGTTTACACGAATAGCATTAGCAGCTGGAACACTTGGCAAGCCTGGCATTGTCATAATTGAACCACAAATGACGACTATAAATTCAGCGCCAGCAGCGAGGTGTATCTCGCGGATGGGGACTACATGACCAACCGGCGCCCCCAGCAAATTTGAGTCTGTCGAGAAACTGTATTGATTTTTCGCCATACAAATTGGGTATTTTGCGAAGCCTTCTCTTTCAAATCTAATGAATTGATCTCGTATTTTTTTATCCGCGATAATATCATCAGCTCCATATATTTCTTTAGCAATAGTAGCTACTTTATCCCAAAGAGGCATCTCATCATTGTATAAATTACGAAATTGTGGATTACCGTTTTCACATAACTCAACAACATGCTCCGCCATTTCGTTTGCGCCCTCACCACCATCGGCCCAATGAGTGCATTTAATTGCCTTTACTTGATATTTTTCACAGAAGCTCTCTATAACTTTAACTTCCGCATCGGTATCAGATGTAAAGTGGTTAATCGCTACCGTAACAGGAACACCAAACTTACCGAGATTTCGAATATGACGTTCGAGATTCTTACACCCGTCCTTCAACGCATTAATATTCTCAGCCAAGAGATCCTGTTTTGCTACTCCACCCTGCATCTTTAATGCCTTAATTGTTACGACAAGTACAACGGCATCCGGTGAAAGCCCTGCCTTACGACATTTAATATTAAAAAATTTCTCAGCACCTAGATCAGCACCAAAGCCAGCTTCAGTAATGACATAGTCGGCAACTTTCAGAGCTGTTTTTGTCGCAATAACTGAGTTACAGCCATGTGCAATATTAGCAAATGGTCCGCCATGCATGAATACAGGATTATTTTCCATTGTCTGAACGAGATTCGGTTGGAATGCATCCCTTAATAACGCAGTCATCGCACCATGTGCATTAAGCTGCCTTACCGTAATTGGTTCATCATTATAAGTATAACCAAGAACAATATTACCGAGCCTTGCCTCAAGATCATCGAGATCAATCGCAAGACAGAAAATAGCCATTACTTCAGACGCTGCAGTAATATCAAACCCAGCCTCACGAACCACGCCATTATTATGACCTCCAAGACCCGAAGTAATTTTTCTGAGGGCTCGATCATTCATATCAATAACACGGCGCCAAGTCACTTGATGTGGATCAATATTGAGTTGGTTCGACCAATGCATGTGATTGTCAATCAAGGCTGCAAGCAAGTTATTTGCCGCAGCAATAGCATGAAAATCGCCTGTGAAGTGCAGATTAATATCAGTCATTGGTACAACTTGAGCGTAACCGCCCCCAGCCGCACCGCCTTTCATGCCAAAGCATGGCCCCAGACTAGGCTCTCGCAAACACATTACGGCCTTCTTACCAATAAGATTTAATCCATCGCCCAATCCAACCGTAGTGGTTGTTTTACCCTCCCCGGCTGGTGTCGGAGATACCGCTGTAACGAGAACTAGCTTGCCAATTTTTTCGTTAGTCTTTGGCTCAATAAAATTGGTGTTGATCTTAGCTTTGTCATAACCATAAGGAATCAATGCCTCAGACGAAATATTAAGCTTTTCTGCAACTCTTTGAATAGGTTGTATATTCGCCGCTTGAGCAATCTCGATATCACTTTTTATTACCACGGTATATTCTCTATTATAAAAAAATGATTATTTGAAAACTTTATATTGAAGCCTTCACTGAAATTCAAAGTACACAGTTCGCCTTAAGGACTAAGCTCAAGCAATGGGTCATTCGCCGCCCGCTCAACAAAATAAATATCCTTTAGTTTTAGTGAAATCAAGCTGTGATCTTCAGCGATATTTATTAAATAGGGATGCCAAGTATCTTCTTTATTACGTCGATAAAACCCGGATACTGACCAAGCACTTCCTTCAGGATAAATATAAACCTTACCAACTTTACGATTTGGTGAAACTGGATCTACAATTTCAAGTGAATCAGCATTGACTAGCTCTGTAATATATAAGCGAGAAGACTCGACGGCGGCAACTTGCAATACCCGTTCCTCGCGTCCTTCAGGATTCATAATCCATTTGAAAGATAGAAAGGCGACAACCAATCCTACCAATAGCGAAAAACCGATACTTCCTATTCGATGATTCATATTAAGTGCATACCAAGATAATAGTGAGCTTGAACATTAAAAATAATTGCTAGCCTAAAAAAAATCATAGTCAATTAAGGTGCAAACAAGGCTAAGCTCTAGTCGTCGTCTATTTCACGTTCACCTAAGGCTTCCTTTGTTATTTCCCATGCAACTAAAGCAATACAGCCTGCTGCAAACAAAGCAAGAATCACACCAACAAAAGGAAGTAAACTTTGCATATTGGGATAATAACACTGGATTTAGCTTTCAGCATGGTCCACAAATTCTAATATGCTAATTTTGGCTATCATGTCATTTTAATGTTAATGAAATATATTAATAATTTAAAAAAATCCGCCTAGGTGGCATCGACCTTAAAGGTTTTATCTACATGACCCCAATTAACTTCATTACCCATTTCTGGATGAGAAGGAACATTCTGCGACAAGATCAACGAACATAAAGCAAAGCCTGCCCCAATAAGGAATACAGCGACCGATGAAATCATCCAAACTATCCCTAAAGCAGCTGGTACAACAACAGCAGCGATATGGTTTATTGTAAATGACACACCAGCACTGCTGGCTATATCGCCAGGACTCGCGATTTTCTGAAAATACGTGCTAATAGCAATCGCTAGTGCAAAAAACATATGATCAACAACATATAAGCCTGCAGCCATATACGGATCTTTAACAAATGCATAAGCGGTAAATACTAAAATTAAGCCGCTATATTCGATTGTTAAAGCTCTACGCTCACCAATTCGCCCGATCAGTTCGCCAATCCTTTCAGCAAATAACCAATTAAACGCGTAGTTGATTAAAAAAAGTAGCGCAACCTGCGATGCAGAATAGCCAAACTTTTCAACCATCAGGAATGCTGCAAAAACAGTAAAGATTTGCCGTCGTGCGCCAG
>JAQWOA010000020.1 GCA_029246105.1 Woeseiaceae bacterium
AATCATCATGTTACTGAGCCATGGCATTTTTACCGAATTGGTGAAGAAACAAAGCAACGATGTCTTGATCTTTGTAATGAAATTGTAAGCGCTAAAAAAGGGAAAAAAGCGGCTGATTTTAAATGTAGGCGCTGGTCAGAAAAGCCGGGATGGATGGTTGTAACATGCAAAAGATCATCAAATGAGGTGTTACAACTTGAAGACTATGCCGCGTGTTGCATTGCAGTTCATAATTTCATCCTATATTTGTGGAAAGCGGGAATTGGTTCTAAGTGGACTAGCGGAGATATTATTCGTGATCCTCGTTTCTTTAAAATCATCGGAATAAATGCGGATGAGGAATTTGTTGTTGGTCTTATCTGGTACGGTTATCCGAAGATTATGCCGACGCAATCGAGAAAGAATCGTGAAGATGTGAGTACGGATTGTCCATAGACAAGGAAGTTATGACTATAAAAAGAGGCTTGCATGAATTTTATGCCGAGAATCCGGAGTTAGCGGATGAAATATTATGGGGCCGAAAAGCGAATAAAATAACACGACGCGGATTCGTCAAGGGCTCAGGCTTAGCTGCGATGTCGGCGGCTGTGGGTGCAATTATCCCTTTCGCACATCTCATGCCTGGCGGTTTGATTCCTGCGGCGTTTGCGCAGAGTGACGATGCTTTCTCGATTCCAGGAAAATCTGGACTTATATTGCTTAATGACCGTCCCATAAATGCTGAAACGCCAGCACATTTATTGGATCATCCAGTAACGCCAACATCACGTTTGTTTGTTCGTAATAATGGTATTCCCCCATCTACTTGGGATATCGATCCGCTCGAGTGGAAAATTAGTATTGAAGGTGAAGCATGTGAAAATCCGATCACTATTACGCTGGGCGAACTTCAGAAACGCTATAAGCAGCATACTCTTCAATTACAAATAGAGTGTGGGGGTAATGGTAGGTCAGAATTCAATCCACCAGCGAAGGGTAACCAGTGGACGACAGGTGCAATCGGTTGTCCTGAATGGACGGGCATCAGGTTAAGAGACATCCTTAAAGATTGTGGCGTTTCTGATAACGCAGTCTATGTCGCCTATGAGGCAGCTGATATGCATCTTTCTGGCGATCCTACCAAGCGGCCAATCTCGCGCGGTGTTCCAGTGCAAAAAGCACTTGAGAAAGAATCGATGATTGTATGGGCAATGAATGGCGATCCACTTCCTGAGTTGCATGGCTTCCCAGTCCGTATGCTGTGTGCAGGCTGGCCTGCATCTGTTAGTGGGAAATGGCTTACCCGTATTTTGATTCGAGACCGTATTCACGATGGCGCAAAAATGAATGGACAATCGTATCGAGTGCCGTGTAAACCGGTTGCACCGGGTATGTCCGTCGCCGATGAGGATATGTGCATTATTGAATCCATGCCGGTGAAATCCCTGATTACGTTTCCAAAGTCTGGTATTGAGTCCAGCGTCACGAAGCTGCTTCAAGTCCGCGGCCATGCTTGGGCTGGTGATAATAGAGTAAAAAAAGTGCACACCTCTATTGATTTTGGCGCAACATGGCAGAAGACTAAACTTAAGAAAGCAGTGAATCGTCTTGCTTGGCAGCATTTCACAGCAACTATGGATTTTCCAGAACCTGGATACTATGAGATTTGGGTTCGTGCCACTGATGACATTGGTCGAGCGCAGCCTATGTTGCTGCCAGGCTGGAATCCGCGCGGTTATCTAAATAATGCGTGCCACCGAATAGCGGTTATGATAACCGCGTGAGAGTACTTTTTATTTTCATAGCACTCCTCCTCTCAATTGAGTTGAATGCTTCTGATATTGATAACTCCTCAGGTCTTATAAAGAGTTCGGGTTGGGAGCATGTTCGAGCACAATGTGGAGGCTGTCATTCGTACTCATTGGTGATTAGCCAGCGGGCGGACAGAAACACCTGGTTAGATATTATTCGCTGGATGCAGAAAACACAGAATCTATGGCAGTTTCGGCCAGAGATAGAGGTGCAAATAATTGATTATCTAGCAATAAACTATCCACCGAAGCCGAATCGGCGTCGTCCACCCATTTTGCCTAGTTTGATGCCCATAAGCACGGATAAGGTTCAGTAGCGTTTCAGCGGGCAAATCTAATTTTCGATTTACTATGGGCTATCATAGTCCCTATAAGCAAACTACAACTTAGCTGTGGTGTTAGATGATGGATGCAAATGATGAGTAACTTCAGTAAATTTATTCAAATAGGTAGCATATTACTAATGCTCTTTTTTGCTGATTTGGCATTAGCGGTATCTGCAGAAAAACTTAATCAGGAATCAGACAAAACACTTGAGATATTTCGGAATGAAATAACTGAAGCGCAGATTTTTCTTGATCAGGCGGTTGGCTACCTCGTGTTTCCGCGTGTTATAAAAGTCGGTGCAGTGATCGGTGTTGAAGCTGGTGAGGGTGTATTGCGCGTTGATGGACAGACAATTGAATATTATCGGACGTTAGCTGGTTCGATAGGTTTTCAGTTTGGTGCGCAAGCAAAATCGATTGTAATTTTTTTCTTGACTGAAAAGTCCTTACAAAATTTTCATAATTCGAATGGATGGAAAGTAGGCATTGATGGTTCTATAGCGATCATTGATTTGGGTGCTGGCAAGACGATTGATAGTCAGAACGTCAAGGATCCTGTCATTGGATTTATTTTTGGATCAAAGGGATTGATGTATAACCTTACTCTTGAAGGTTCCAAGTTAACCAAAATCGACAAGTCTCCGGCGGGCTAGCTTCCAAGCACTGTGGCTTATGGTATTAGTCTCACTAAGCACAAAATTAGAAACTAAAACTTATCAGTGAGAAAGCTTGACTGATTTATGATGCTATTACATATCCGCCATTATAAGCATCGCTTTTTCTCCGGACCTGAGAGTGCTCAACGACTCTTTGACGAGCTATGCCACGAATTTCATCGATTGATGAATACTCTTTGCGTTCCAAGTAATCATTTAAATCATGTTTTAGCTCCTGAATGAGCTTGATTCCAACACCACCACTTCCTTTTTCTTGCATCGCTGCTGTACATACTTGTAAGTTACCAGCACCATGAATAATGAAATTAAAGGCCTCGCGGAATCCTCGTATTCCGCCAATTCCAGAAATAGCTTTATCTGGAAAGGCTTTTGAAATATCTGAAACCCGCTGTAGAGCTTGATGCAGAATTGCTAAGCCACCTAATCCTCCAGAAGTAACTAGCCCGTCAACCTCGACCTCAAACTTCATCGTTTCTGGGTCCATTAATGGAAGAGATGGAAAGGTATTACATAGTGATATGGACGATGCGCCAGACTCGTATGCGACCCTAGCCGCATCGACGAGAGAGGAGGTAGCTGGTGTTAGTTTGACCCAAATTGGAACACTGACTGCGCTTGTCACAGCCTTTAGGACAGATCTGATGATGTCCTCGTCATTTGCAATATTTGCACCCATATCTTTACGATCCATATGAGGACATGACATATTCAATTCAATTGCATCGCACCCGACATTTACACAAGCGATTGCAAGCTTACTCCAATTATCCATTTCCTTGTCACTGTCAGCACCAGCCATAATAGAGGCAATGACCATGCGGTCTGGATAAGTAGTTTTGATTTCTTCTAAATCAGGCAGCCATAAATCAAGTGGTTGATCAGAAATCAGCTCCCAATTCCATGAAGAATGGGAAACAGTATCTGTTCGTTTCAACCTAGAGACGTAAGGTTTTGTTTCGCTTGTGCGCTGATAAATTGTTTTCGGCCCAGCAACATTTTCTACAGGATGTAAGCCAATAGTCTTAGTGACAATACCACCCCATCCAGCTTCAAAGGCTTTTAAGATTTTGCGCTTACTTTCCGTTGGCGGCGCAGAAGCTAAAATGAAAGGATTTTCAAATTGAAGTCCCGTAAAAGTTGTTGCAAGTTTATTCATTCCAACGTTCCTATTTTCTATTATTGTGCGATTTTACCCTGTTGCTGGGCGCGTGCAGCGAATCCATCTTGCCACTTTGATTTGTGTGACGCTGGAGCAATTCGTACCGCCGTAACTTTGTATTCTGGGCAATTTGTAGCCCAATCACTATATTCAGTTGTTACGACATTGGCTCCGGTTTCAGGATTATGAAAGGTGGTGTAGACGATGCCTGGTTTGACACGGGTAGTGATTGTTGCTCTTAAAGTAATGTCACCTTTTCGACTTGTCATTGATACTAGCTCACCGTCTTTGACGCCTGTCGCTTCTGCATCAGATGGGTGTACTTCGAGTAGATCTTCAGAATGCCAAACATTGTTTTTAGTGCGACGAGTTTGTGCACCAACGTTATATTGAGAAAGGATTCGACCAGTTGTCAGCAGTAATGGAAATTTTCGATTGGCTTTTTCTTTGGTCGGGATATAATCGGTTTCAACGAAGAGACCTTTACCGCGCACAAAATGATCGATATGCATAATCGGTGTGCCCTCTGGAGCGGCTTCGTTACAGGGCCACTGTACGCTACCAATATCATCGAGCATCTTAAAGCTGACATTCTTGAACGTAGGTGTGAGTTCCGCAATTTCATCCATGATTTCTGCAGAGGATTTGTAATTCATCTTATAGCCCATGGCTTGAGCTAGGTTTTGAGTGATCTGCCATTCGTCTTTACCCTGTTGTGCTGGCATGACAGGTCGAACGCGATTGATGCGGCGCTCAGCATTAGTGAATGTTCCATCTTTTTCAAGGAATGATGTTCCAGGTAGGAATACATGTGCGAACTTAGCTGTTTCATTCAAGAATAGGTCCTGAACGACGATGCATTCCATATTGCTGAAAGCAGCCTCGACATGATGTGTATTTGGATCAGACTGCGCTAGGTCTTCACCTTGGATATACATACCCATAAATTCACCTGCACATGCAGCGTCGAACATATTGGGAATACGATAGCCTGGTTCTGAGTCGAGGGGTACGCCCCAATGCTCTTCGAACAGCGAGCGGACATCATTGTCTGATACGGGCCGATAGCCTGGTAATTCATGTGGGAATGAACCCATATCACAAGAACCTTGAACGTTATTCTGGCCGCGGAGCGGGTTAACACCAACGCCAGAACGACCAATATTGCCGGTCGCCATAGCGAGGTTTGCCATACCCATTACCATAGTTGAGCCCTGGCTATGTTCCGTAACGCCAAGTCCGTAGTAGATCGATCCATTCTTTGCATTGCCGAATAAGCGCGCGGCTGCGCGAAGTGTCTTGGCATCAACATTAGCGACTTCAGCTACTTTCTCTGGCGAGTTTTCTGGCTTTAGAATCATTGTCTTCCAGGTCTCAAAAGACTCGATGTCACAACGTTCTTTGATGTAGTCGTCGGCGACTAGTCCTTCGCTCACGATAACGTGAGCTAGAGCATTAATCACTGGGACATTCGTTCCAGGAGATAATGCAATATGATGTGTGGCTTCAATGTGAGCGGAGCGAACCAAATCGATTTTGCGCGGATCAATAACGATCAGTTTTGCACCCTCGCGCAGGCGCCGCTTCATTTGCGACGCAAATACTGGATGTCCAGTAGTTGGGTTCGCACCGATAACAATCATGACGTCGGTATCCATTACGCTATCGAATAATTGTGTTCCAGCGGAGGTACCCAAAGTTGTTTTCAATCCATAACCGGTTGGAGAATGACAGACGCGAGCACAGGTATCGACGTTATTATTTGCGAATGCCGCACGTATCATTTTCTGTACGACATAGACTTCTTCATTCGTACACCGTGACGAAGTGATTCCACCAATCGATTTGCGCCCATACTTATCTTGAATCTCTTTGAAGCGTTTGGCTGAGTATTGAATTGCTTCTTCCCAGCTGACTTCACGCCATGGCTCGTCCGTCGTACTACGAATCATTGGTTTCATTATGCGATCTTTATGTGATGCATAACCCCAAGCAAATCGTCCTTTTACGCAGGAGTGACCATGATTTGCTTGGCCGTCTTTATGTGGTGTCATGCGAACGACTTGATCACCCTTCATCTCAGCCTGAAACGAGCAGCCAACGCCGCAATAAGCGCAGGTAGTTAAAACGCTATGGTCTGGTTGACCTTCATCAACGATGCTTTTTTCCATCAGCGTGGCTGTAGGACATGCTTGCACGCAGGCACCACAAGAAACGCATTCAGAATCAAGAAAGCCTTCATCTACTCCCGCAGATACTTTCGATGCGAAACCTCGGCCTTGAATAGTCAGTGCGAAAGTACCCTGAATTTCGTCACATGCGCGTACGCATCGCGAACAGACAATGCATTTACTTGCGTCGAACTGAAAATATGGATTACTGGAATCAACACCACCGTCAAGATGATTTTCGCCATCGAATCCATAGCGAACATCACGCAAGCCGACAGCGCCAGCCATGTCATGCAACTCACAATCACCATTTGCTGAACACGTAAGGCAATCCAGCGGATGATCGGAGATGTATAGTTCCATTACGTTACGTCGAATTTTCGACAAATTGCTGGTCTGAGTTCGAATCTTCATGCCGGCTTCGACAGGAGTTGTGCACGATGCAGGATAGCCATTACGGCCTTTGATCTCGACAAGACACATGCGGCAGGAACCAAAAGGTTTGAGGCTGTCAGTTGCACAAAGCTTCGGAATGTCGACACCTGACTCTCGCGCTGCACGTAATATGCTGGATCCAGCGTTAACAGTCGTAAGCATTCCATCAATCTCAACCTGAACGGTTTCTATTGTTGTGATGGCAGGTGTTCCAAGATCGGATTGGCGGACTTTATTCATAAGCTATTTCTCGCTTGAGGGCGTAAAGTCCTCTGCGAAGTATTTTAGAGCACTTTTGACTGGATAGGGGGTCATTCCACCCATTGCGCATAAAGATGCACCTTCCATTGTGTCGCATAAGTCGATCAAAAGTTCATAATTCTGTTGATGATCGACATCCTTTATTAACTTATCGATGATCTCTACGCCTCGTGTTGAGCCGATTCGGCAGGGCGTGCACTTGCCGCAGGACTCAATTGCGCAAAATTCCATTGCGAATCGAGCGAGCTGCGCCATATCTGCTGTGTCATCAAACACAACAATGCCGCCATGTCCGATCATAGCGCCAATACCGATAAAGGCTTCATAATCCATAGGTATATCAAGCTGGTTAGCAGGAATATAGGCGCCCAATGGGCCACCGACCTGGACTGCTTTGACGGGTCGACCGCTAGCTGTGCCTCCACCCCAGTCTTCGATGAGCTCTCGCAAGGTAACACCAAAGGATTTTTCTACAAGACCACCGCGCTTGATATTGCCAGTCAGTTGAAAGGCGAGGGTTCCTTTGGATTGATCGACACCCATATCCGCATAACGTGCATCACCAAAATTTATGATATTTGCTACAGACGCTAGCGTTATAACATTATTCACGACAGTGGGCTTACCAAATAGCCCTTCGAGCGCGGGTAATGGTGGCTTAAAGCGCACGATACCCCTCTTACCCTCAAGACTTTCGAGCATGGCTGTTTCTTCACCGCAGACATAAGAGCCAGCACCGAGATGTAATTCAATATCGAAATCGAATCCGCTACCTTTAATGTTTTTACCCAGCCATCCTGCTTCCCTAGCGGTTTCAATGGCGCGAGACAGCACCGAATGAGCTAGGGGATATTCAGACCGCAAGTAAATGTAACCCTTGCTTGCGCCAACCGCGAAACCTGCTATAGCCATACTTTCGATTAAACTAAGAGGGTCACCTTCCATTAGCATGCGATCTGAAAATGTACCGCTATCGCCTTCATCAGCATTGCAGGCAATATATTTCTGATCCGCTTCAGCATTAGCAACTGTCCGCCACTTGATACCTGTTGGGAAACCAGCACCACCTCGACCACGAAGGCCAGATTCTGTAACAGTTTCGAGGACCGCTTTGGCACCATCGGTAAATGCTTTTTTAAGCGCTTCAAAGCCTTGATGCAGTTCGAAGTCTTCAATCGATAGTGGATTGATGAGTCCGCAGCGTAGGAACGTCCAGCGCTCTTGATTCATTAAATAGGGAATTTTATCTGTCGGTCCGAGACGACGTTTATGTTTGCCACCGTTAAGAAAGTTGGCATCGAACATGGAATTGATATCTGCAGTATTCACATTTCCGTAAGCGATACGGACTCCATCGACTTCGACCTCAACTAGCGGCTCCAGCCATGTGGCTCCCCAGGAGCCATTGCGAATAAGTTCAATGTTTTCGCCATTTTTTTTCGCGGCTTGGGCGATAGCGAAAGCGACTTCATCGGCTCCAACTGAGATCGCAGCGGTTTCGCACGGCACGAATATTTTCGTTCCACTCATTATTGATCTCCTCGTAAACTATTGAGAAGTGCATTGAATAGAGATTTATCGACGCGACCATAAGTTTTTCCGTCAACCATGACGGCAGGTGAGCAAGCACAATTGCCGAGACAGTAAACAGGTTCGAGCGTGATGTCATTTTCAGTATCATGCAAGCCCATTGCCAAAGTTTTTTGTGCGTAATTAGTCAGTTCGCGGCTACCCATCGCCTGACAAGCTTCTGCCTGACAGATCTTGATAATATGCTTGCCGGGTTCTTCGGTTCTGAAATCATGGTAGTACTCGACCACGCCATGCACGTCCGCTCTTGATAGGTTCAGCTCTTCTGCGAGCTGACGTATTGTCTCGGGAGGTATCCAGCCAAATCGAGCTACTATGGTTTGGAGAATCTGCACCAATAGCTCCGGCTTGTTATTGTGATCTTTAACAATCTGACTCGTCGTTTCTGTGTTAATTCTAGCCATCAGATAATACGCTCCCCGGCGGAGTAGATATTAAATGCATCACCACGCAAAAAACCTATCAGCGTTATGTTGAATTCCTTCGCCAATTGAACTGCGAGACTAGATGGCGCACTTACTGCGGCCAATAGTGGAATACCAGCGATTAATGTTTTTTGCATGAGCTCAAAACTAGCTCGACCAGAGACTATCAGACCCAGATCATTGGCAGGCAGTTTGTTTTGTCTTAGTAATGTGCCGATTACTTTATCGACCGCATTATGCCGGCCAATATCTTCATGCACTACAAGCATTTCACCTTGCGAATCAAACGCTGCTGCTGCATGTAGTCCTCCTGTCTGATTGAAAGCTTGCTGAAGGTTGCGAAGTGCATCCGGTATGGCAATCAGTATGGTTTTTTTGAATTGAATATGATTGATGTCTTGCGTCTTAGCTCCGGTAACCCAGAGTGCATCTAGCGAAGATTTTCCGCATACGCCGCAACTGGATGTAGTATAGAAATGTCGTTGCAGACGATTAATATCAATTACTACGTGGTTTGCGAGATCAACGCGGACAATGTTGTGATTTCCTGTATCTGGTGAAGTATAGCCAGAGTGTTCGACTGATAAAATGTCACTTGAGCATGTAATTATGGATTCGGAATATAGAAATCCGATAGCCAGATCCTCATCATTGCCTGGCGTTCTCATCGTAATTGATATGCTTTTGGCAGTGCGTCCTTTAGGCGTCGAGTAACCAAGACGAATCTCTAGTGGTTCTTCTACTGAGACGCAGTCTTCGACTGATTTTTTGGAATCACCACGAATTTTATTAACTGTAATTGATAGACTTTGATCGTTCATAATGGCTTCGAATAGGGGCCAAAATCATGCAGTATATCGCAGAGACGCTTATTGCAGACCCCAATGAGAATGTTTACAAGATTATTATGACGTTGGATGGTATTAAGTAAGGACATTAAAAACTGTATCTAGAAAGAGTTAAGACAGCATAAAACACTGGTCTTTATGAGACCTTTTTTGTTTACAATACACATTTATAGTCACCATAAAACATCATTCTTAGTGGAGAAAGCCTTTGTTTGAATCACTGCAGCCCGTTAGTGCGGATGCCATACTTGGTCTTATCGCTGAGTACAAAGATGATCCACGCACGGAGAAAATTGATCTGGGTGTTGGGGTATATCGGACGACAGAGGGCGATACACCAGTACTGCAGGTTGTTAAACGAGCAGAACAAATTCTGATCGATGAACAGGAAAGCAAGGTCTACATAGGCACAGCGGGTTCTGCAGACTTCAACTCAGCAATGCAGGAATTGATCTTCGGTGAGTCCTGTCCAGTCGATCGCTTGGTTACGATTCAGGCTCCTGGCGGTTCAGGCTCTTTACGTGTTGCAGCTTCAATGATTCTACGTGCTTCACCCACTGCTTCGGTATGGGTTAGTGAGCCGACGTGGCCAAACCACACACCTTTATTAGCGGGAGCGGGCTTGAGTCTTAAATCGTATCCTTACTATAACGCTCTGAATCATGAAATTAAGTTTGATGACATGATATCGACTTTAAAAGATGCTCCTGCTGGCGACGTCGTTTTACTGCATGCCTGCTGCCACAATCCTACGGGCCTTGATTTATCAAATGATGAATGGCGCACTCTTACGGACATCATGGTTGATCGAAATTTGATCCCCTTTATTGATATTGCGTATCAAGGTTTTGCAGAAGGATTGAATGAAGATGTATTTTGTATTCGTCATATGTCTGAACGCGTTCCAGAGATGATTGTTTCAAGTTCGTGCTCGAAGAATTTCGGTTTGTATCGTGACCGTGTAGGAACTTTGTCAATACTTGCTATTAATGACAAAGCTCGAGACGTTGTCGACAGTCAAATCAACAATCTTGTTCGCACAATTTACTCGGTTCCACCAGATCACGGGGCTGCGGTCGTTAGTCTTATTCTGAACGATGCTGAATTACGCAGTGCATGGGTTATTGAACTTACCGAAATGCGTGAACGACTGAAAAGCATGAGGGTAATGTTAAATGACGCGCTCATATTAAGATCTTCCAAGCATGATTTTTCACACCTTGTGAGAGCTACTGGAATGTTCTGTTTTCTAGGAATTCCGATAGAGCAGGTTTTGCGACTTAAGAAAGATTTTGGCATCTATATGGTTGACTCAAGCCGAATCAATGTAGCCGGCATCACGCCGAGTAATGTTAATTATCTTGCGGACTCGATTATTGCCACGCTTCGTTAGTTTCGATTGCCCTTCCAGATAATACGGCTCTTTTGTCCGATATTTAGTCGTTTGGAGGTTCCCGCGTTCAACTCAAGTACGTAAGTTATTGGTTCAACCGATGTCAGAGATGCTAACGACAATGGTTGCGTGTTGTAAATAATCGAAGAGACTGTGCCGTCAGCTCTAGCGAATATTAGATCCAGAGGCATGTATGTGTTTTTCATCCACATTGATTGAATATTATTATTCTCATAAATAAATAACATGCCGGTGTCTTTTGGCATATTACGAATGAACATCAATCCACGACGCTGTTGATCAAATGCTGATGCGACATAAACTTGCAACTGATGTTGAACACCGTCATCTGCATCGACAATTAATATTGCGCGTTCAAAATCATTATCTAGAGACTGGATGTTGGTAGGTTTTGTTTCAGTCGGCGTTTTGCACGCCGCAAGAATTATAAGAGAAACGCTGAGGGCTATGCTAATTGACATTTTGTGGGTCATTACTATTTGTACTCTATATTAAATCGTGCTGAATGACAGTTTAGATATTGAGACAGCTGCATGCCGTTTACTTCGTCTAGCAGTGCAACGCATAATACTTATTTTGATGAAAAAAATTGATTAAAAAATGATGCGACTGTTTGTCCTTGGAAAGTATCGCCTCTAGAATGTCACGCCGCCGCATCCTTCGGAGTCATTAATGAGCATTAGAGAACAATTTCAAAAACTTGAAAATCACGCAAGTGGGTTGATTATTGGTCAAGCACATTTAATCAATCGAATGCTGATCGCGCTGCTGTGTGATGGACATCTTCTGGTTGAAGGTGCCCCAGGCCTGGCAAAGACTCGAGCTATTAAAGTATTGTCAGAAAGTATCGAAGGCGATTTTCATCGACTTCAGTTTACTCCTGATCTGCTACCAGCAGATCTAACAGGTACCGACATATATCGCCCACAGGAAGGAACCTTCGAGTTTCGCAAGGGACCGTTATTTCATAATCTGATTCTCGCGGATGAAATTAATCGTGCGCCGGCGAAAGTTCAGTCTGCGTTGCTTGAGGCAATGGAAGAACGACAAATCTCGGTCGGCGATAAAAGCTACCCACTTGAAGATCTTTTTATGGTGATGGCGACTCAAAACCCAATTGAGCAAGAAGGCACATACCCATTACCAGAAGCTCAGCTGGATCGATTCTTACTTCATGTTGAGGTTGGATACCCCACAATCGAAGATGAGCAGCAAATTATGGTACTTAACCGTAATGAGGCGAATCAAACAGAGCGCGACGTATTCCAACCATCTGAATTACTGGCTTTGACATCGATCATGGAGGCGCGAAAAGATATTTTGAATTTGTATCTTATGCCCGAACTTGAAAAGTACATTGTCAATATTGTTGTTTCGACTCGAAATCCAGGTATGGTGAATGCCGATTTGGATGGACAGATTCTCTATGGCGCCAGTCCACGTGCGAGTATGAGTATTGATAGAGCAGCCAGAGCGCATGCATGGCTTTCGGGTCGAGATTTCGTGGGGCCAGAAGATATTCAGGCTGTAGCACCAGACGTACTGAGACATCGACTGGTTTTGAGCTTCGAGGCTGAAGCAGATGGCGTTGATTCAAACTCCATTATTACGAGTATTCTGGATAGCGTCGGAGTTCCTTAGTGTCTCTTTTGGACCAACTACCTACGGATGTTTCGCCGATCAGCGTCAGTCAAGCAGGACTGATTCGTTTAAACGGTCCGGCTCGAGCAATTGAATTGAATGTGTTGCGCGTAAAATCTTTGCAAACTGGCGCTTATGTTTCACATTTTCGTGGACGCGGTATGGAGTTTGATGAGTCGCGTCCTTATCAACCGGGGGACGATCCCCGTAGTATTGATTGGCGCGTTACGGCGCGCAGTACAACGGCTTATACAAAACTTTTTCGTGAGGAACGCGAACGACCGGTTCTTGTTTTAGTTGATTTGCGATCCAATATGCATTTCGCTACACGCGGTTGCTTCAAGTCAGTCAATGCTGCAAACACCGCGGCGTTAATAGCTTGGGCCGCTCACCACCGCGGCGATCGTTTGGGTGGCCTTATATTTGGCGATACATCTCATTGTGAGCTCAAGCCGCGCTTGGGTCGTCGTGCGACACTTAGATTTGTTCATCAATTAGCGGAACACAAAGACTGGCAGAATCGAGATGCTTCAGAAGGATCAGAGCCATTGATGCAGGCGATGTCAGCGCTGCGTAGGGTTTCTAGGCCAGGAAGCCTTGTTGTAGTTATCAGTGATTTCATCGGATTCAACCGCGCTGCGCAATCGTACCTGTCTAGCGTTGCGCGTCATAACGAAGTACTTGCTATTTTTATGAATGACCCGATGGAAAAGAAATTACCACCTCCTGGGCGTTATCGCATCGTATCGTTAGAAAAAGAATTGGCAATCGATACGTATGCTGCAGCTGCACGACATGATTATGAGACTGAATTTGCCGAACGTTCGCGTGAGCTAGAGGTCTTCTGTCGGCGCTATGGCGTACATCTGATGTCGATGTCTACTAATGATGATCCGGTTGCAATGCTAAAGGTTGCTTTGGGTCGAAGGTCATATTAGTTATGGGCTCTAATGAACTTCCGTTGCGCCCATTGCATTTACCTGATCCCATCGGGTGGTTGCCCTTGGCGCCTGGTTGGTGGTTCATGATTGCGTTGCTGACCATGTTTATTTGTTGGTTTTTATTTCGTGCATGGAGAAGGTATCAATTTTTTGCTCCTCAGCGACATGCTATGCGTACTTTGGCAAAAATTGAATCGGACTACCTGACGAATCAGGACCCATTAATGCTTGGTAGAGAGCTTTCCGAATTATTGCGCCGTGCCATGCTTGCGTATGCACCACGTCATGAATTAGCAGGTCTTACAGGGGATGCCTGGTTAGATTGGCTGGATCGTGGCTTACCAGTTCCGTATTTTCATACTGAGGGTGGTAAGAGTTTGTTGCAGTTGCCATACCGGAATCCGAACGAGAATTTTGATGATGTCGATGTTAATGCATTGCTGGCAGCTATTCGTATGCGTTTGTCTACACCGGTTGGAAGTACGGTCTAATGTGGTCTTTCGCTTGGCCATTGGTCTTAATGGCATTGCCATTACCGATCATTTTTCGTCGTCTAATGCCTGAGGCCACTGACCTGTCAGAAGCGGGACTTCGCGTACCAAATATTGATAATTTCTCCACATTGAAGGATCGCTCTGGGAAAGAGCTGCTCTACAAATGGCGATTTTGGGTCGCCACGATCGCTTGGATTCTTTTAGTGCTCGCAGCTGCGCGGCCGGAACGCATTGGGGAAGACTTGGATGTTCCGATCGCGGGTCGAAACCTGATGATGGCCGTTGATCTGTCCAGTAGTATGGATCAGCAGGATTTTGAATTGGCCGGGCGACGTGTTGACCGGTTGACGGCAACGAAAGCAGTTGCGAGAGATTTCATTGAACGCCGTGAAGGTGATCGCATTGGCCTTATACTTTTCGGTGAGCAGGCATACTTACAAGTACCGTTGACCTTGGATCGTGAGACCGTGAATACTTTGCTAATGGAGGCATTCATCGGTTTGGCAGGGCAAAAAACGGCAATTGGAGATGCTATTACATTGGCCGTGCGGCGAGTACATAAACAAGATGGAAATGAGGGCGATCAAGTATTGGTGCTTCTCACTGACGGTGCAAACACCGCGGGTGAAGTACAGCCTATCAAGGCGGCTGAACTCGCCCAACAGGTTGGCTTGAGAATCTACACGATTGGCATTGGCGCCGAGCAACAAAAAGTATCCTCGATATTTGGTGGTCAACGTTTAATTAATCCTTCTATTGATCTAGATGAAAATACACTGACAAAGATTGCAAGTCTTACGGGTGGCCGATATTTCCGTGCGACTGACACAACGAGTTTGCAGGATATTTACAAACTAATTGATGAGCTTGAGCCCGTCGAAGAACCAGAATTCGGTTTTCGGCCGATCAAATCTTATTTTCACTATCCATTAGGCCTGGCTGTCTTATTGGCGGCATCGATGAGTCTTGTCAGTCTTATCGAGCGAGTTGCGCTGACACGAGTGAGTGAGGTAAGTGTAAATGCTGACTGATTTTCACTGGTTGCGTCCTGAATGGTTGCTTATGATCCCCGGAATTATTTTGTTGGTGTATTTTTTGGCTCGTAGCAAACTGGGATCTGGTAACTGGGATTCTGTTATTGATCGTGAGTTGATGCCATATGTATTATCTCGTGAATCCGATCACGGCAAAGATTATCGATGGTGGCTGATGGGATTCATCGGCGTTGTTTCTGTTATTGCTCTCGCGGGACCGGCATGGCAACGAATCGAACAGCCCGTATTCAGAGCAGAGCATGCTTTAGTAGTTGCATTGGATTTATCCCGATCAATGGATGCGCAGGACATTACACCGAGTAGACTTCAGCGCGCTAAGCTTAAAATTTTAGATATGCTGGAGCGACGAAAAAGCGGCCAAACTGCTCTGGTCGTATATTCAGCAAATGCTTTTACTGTAACGCCTCTGACTATGGATACAGATACTATTGCATCGCTTGTGAACAGTCTAGGCACTGATATTATGCCGAGTCGCGGCAGTTATCCGGAAGTCGCGATCGCCAAGGGCAAGCAGCTGCTTGAGCAAGCAGAAATCGGTTTTGGCAAAGTAATTTTGATAACAGATGGCGGCTCGTCACCAGCCGCGTCTGCCGCGGCGCGTGACCTTAAGGCAGCGGGATATACTTTATCTGTTTTGGGTGTTGGAACAATTGAAGGAGCGCCCATTCCACATGCGACGAATGGATTTGTGACAGATAGTCGTGGACAGATAGCAGTGCCGAAATTAGAGGAGCATGACTTACGAACACTTGTCGATGTTGGGGGCGGCGTCTACGCAAGAATATCTGACGATGAAAGAGATTTAGACCGATTGTTATTTGGAGAAAAATTAGGTGGTGCTGTTATAGGCGACGGTACTTTGGCTGCTGATCGTTGGCGCGAAGAGGGCCCATGGCTATTATTGTTTTTGCTTCCGCTGGCCGCATTGGCATTCCGTCGTGGCTTGGTAATCATGCTGATATTTTTTATCGCACCGCTGCCTCAGACTACCTATGCGGCGACGTGGAATAACTTGTGGTTAAACAAGGATCAGCAGGCCAAAAGGGAGCTCGAAGCTGGTAACGCGACGAATGCAGCCGCTTTGTTTAAGAATCGTGATTGGCAAGCGGTAGCGGACTATGAGGCCGGTGACTACGTTGGCAGTGCCTCTGTTTTTTCAGAAAACAATGATACGCGGAACCTCTATAATTTTGGTAATGCGATGGCATTGAAGGGCGATCTTGATGCAGCCATCGAAGCTTATGAACAGGTGTTGGAGAGACAGCCAGATAACGAAGATGCTGCTTATAATCTTGATCTTGTAATGAAAAAGAAAGATCAGCAAGAGCAACAGAATCAAGGTGAGGATCAGGAGTCTGTGGCAAAACCGGGTGAAGAGGGCGAGAAACCTAATTCCGAGGAGCAGTCAGTTGAACAGAGGCAAGAAGGTGACTCAAGCAATGATAGCGAACTTCAAGAGGGCGACTCATCGAAAAGTGACAATGAAGAGACCCTTGAAGATGATATGAAGGCCTTACAGGAAGAGTTGCAGCGTGCTGCTGAGGAAGTGAATTCCGACGAGCAGCCTCAGCAGATGTCTGGAGCTGAGCTTGCGGAACTGCGTCAACAACAAGAGCAGGAACAAGCTATGGAGCAGTGGTTGCGACGAATTCCTGATGATCCAGGTGGCTTATTGCGTAGGAAATTTAGATATCAATACCAGCGCTCTGGTATAGATCAGGATGGAAATAGTGTTTGGCCAGATAATGAGTCACAACCATGGTAATTAGCAGTAGAACCATTCATAGTGCATCGTTGATTTTAGTCGGATTACTTACATTAGCCTCAGGTGCATTCGCCGAAGTTATTGTGAGTGTGGATCGTTATTCAGTTGATCTTAATGAGTCGTTTATCTTAGAAATAACGTTGGGTACTGATACTGATTTGGAGCCTGATTTATCCGTACTTGACGATAATTTTTATAGGGGTCAGCTGAGTCAACTCAGTAATACATCAATTATTAATGGTCAGATTAGCCGAAGCCGTACCTGGACTGTCGCGTTAATGGCAAAAACGACTGGCAGGCAGAGCATTCCCGCAATTTCAATCGGTAGTGAGAGTAGTAAGCCCATCTCTATTACAATCAATGAACCGACTAATGCGCCTCTGGGAGAGGCGGACGTTTTTATCGTCAGCGAGGTTGATCAGACAGAAACGTATGTGCAGTCACAAATTCTTTATCGATTCAAGGTCTACCGTGCAGTCGAAACGCGTCAGGAACTTCGTCGTGATCCGATAATAAGTGGCGCTGAAGTCTTGCTTGAGCTTGCTGGCGAAGAGCGTACCTATAAAGCCAATCTAAATGGTCGAGCTTATGACGTAAGAGAGCGGGTTCTGGCTATTTACCCTCAGTCTAGCGGTGAAATTGAGATTTCGCCGGCTCGTTTTGAAGCGCGAATATTCCGTGACAGGCAACGGATCACTGGACGTAAGGTTTTTGCGTCTGATGCTCATACGATCAAGGTTTTGCCAATTCCTGCTCCACCAGATGATTTTCCGAACGCCAGTTGGTTTCCTGCACGAGATGTCCAACTTAGCGAAGAATGGTCCAGGGACTTCAATAAAATTTCGACAGGTGAACCGATTACCCGAAAAGTCATGATAAGTGCGCTTGGCCAGATTGAAACACAAATTCCAGCTTTGTTACCACCAAATATAGAGGGCATGAAAGTCTATGCTGATAAACCTGATTTATCCCGTCAGTTAGAGACTAAAGGGATTCGAGGCTTTCGTCGTGATCAGTACGCTATGATTGGCGTGCGCGGTGGAACGATCGAGCTTCCGAAGCTCGAAGTGCCTTGGTGGAATATTGAGGCAGATGAATGGCAGGTTGCGACCCTGCCTTCGAGAAAAATTACTGTGAATGCATCGGCTACTGAGGCAGCATTACCTTTGGTGCCACAATATCAGTCTTCGGATGAGGCAGCTGAAAATGTGAATTCTAAAAAGCTCGTTGATGATGGGTTTTGGAAACTACTTAGCCAGCTACTCGGCGGTGTTTGGCTACTAACGATATTTTTCTGGTGGTTGTTAAATTGGAACCGGCATCAAGAACCGAAAGCATCAGAGCTACCACCGATTTATAAGAGACAAGCAAAATTGATTAAAATGGCAAAAAGAGCAGCTACTGCCGGCGATAAAACGGGTGTGCGTGAGGCCCTGCTTGAATGGGCAGAATTGCAGTGGCCTAAAGATGCACCGAAGAGTATTGGTGAGCTTGCGAAGCGAGTTGCTTCACCTTTGTCTGAAGAGCTGAGCGCTTTATCGATAAGCAGTTATGGTAGTGTTCAGAGTGATTGGGATGGTAGTGCAATGGCAACTGCTATTCGTTCAATAAATGTATTTGTGAAAAGTAGTAAAGTGACTGCGCAAAGTTCGTTACCACCTTTGATGCCGAGGGATGCTTGATTTAGCTGCTATTCACTAAGGCTGCTCGTTTATTACCAATGAATAATATTCGGACCATTACACTCGACCTTGACGATACGCTTTGGGAAATTCACCCGGTT
>JAQWOA010000043.1 GCA_029246105.1 Woeseiaceae bacterium
CTACATTAATGGGTGATCAGGTCGAACCACGTCGCGAGTTTATTGAAAAAAATGCATTATCGGTCGAAAATCTCGATATTTAGTAACAAGATAAGAGCATTTTTAAAGGATTTAATGAATTTTAGATCCATTATCGAGACATTTAGCGACAATTGATTTTTTTAGCTTTGCACTAATAATCCTTGCTTGGCGCTCTTAACATGAAACTTTTGCAATAGGTATTAAGTTGTAAGGTGAAATAATTGAATAAGATAATTATCAGTATCGCGACATTTTTTTTGTTCTCTGCGTGTGGTCAAAAATCAATCGAGAAATCAATTGTAGAGGGGCCAAAGTTACTAGGATCTGGCATTTCCCTTGCTAATATGGATGACAAAGTTCGTCCCGGGGATGATTTTTTCTCTTATGTGAATGGTGCTTGGATTTCTCGAACTGAAATACCGGTCGATAAGGGACGCTATGGCGCATTCGATGTGTTGCGGGATGAATCGCAGGAAGCAGTTAAAGCGATTATTGAAGAATCTGCAGCAGGTAATTTTGCAAATGGAACTGATGAGCAGAAGGTTGGAGATCTTTATCGTTCCTATTTGGACATAGAAACGCGTGACGCTCTTGGCATGAGGCCTTTAATACCTGAGTTGGCTCGTATCGATGCAATTTTAAATAATAATGAACTTGCTGTGTATTTTGCCAGTGCCATTAAGCGAAATATGGATGTACCACTTGGTTTTGGTCAATTAGCAGATTTCAAAGATCCAACAAGATATTCAATTGGTTTATTCAGTGGTGGTTTAGGTTTGCCAGATCGCGAATATTATCTTAAGGAAGATGAAATATCGGTTGAATTGCGACAAAAATATGTTGCACATATCGAAGCTATTTTTAATCTTGCTGGCTTAAATAATGCCGCAAGTGCTGCAAAGAAAATTATGGAACTTGAAACGCGCCTCGCTGAGCAAAACATGCCTAAAGAGGAAGCGCGTAATTGGACAAAAAATTATAACGCTGTTTCTCTTAATGATTTACCGTCTTTAATGCCTAACTTTAATTGGGAGGGTTATTTATCAGAAGCCGGTCTTGAAAAGATAGGCAAGATGATTGTTTTTAGGACCGAATACGTAAAAGCGCTCGATGATATTCTTGTTAACACAGATCTTGAAACTTGGAAGATCTATTTAAAATGGCGTGCTGTTGATAGTGCTGCCACTCGACTGACGTCTTCTATTGATGCTCAAAACTTCGAGTTTTATGGTAAGGCGCTTTCTGGTACTGCAGCACAACGCCCGATGTGGCGGCGAGCTGTGAATACAGTTAATAGAACGCTAGGCGAGGTTGTAGGCAAGGTTTATGTGAAGCGACACTTCCCGCCAGAGGCAAAAGAGAGAATGCTTATTCTTGTCGGTAACTTAATTAGTGCCTATGAAAAAAGTATAAAAGAGCTTGATTGGATGTCTGATGAGACTAAGCTTGAGGCACTCGATAAGTTATCTAAATTTACGCCTAAGATTGGCTATCCTGATGATTGGCGAGATTATTCAGCCCTTGAGATTGATGCCGCTGATTATTACGGCAATATCGAGCGAGCAGTTGAGGTAGAGTACAAGCGTCAGATGGATCGTCATGATGAGCCTGTTGATCGTACAGAATGGGGCATGACGCCGCAGACTGTTAATGCTTACTACAACCCACTACTAAACGAAATTGTTTTTCCTGCTGCAATCTTGCAGCCGCCATTTTTTAATCTTGAGGCTGAAGAAGCTGTTAACTATGGTGGAATTGGTGCGGTTATTGGGCACGAAATTGGTCATGGTTTCGATGATTCAGGTGCTAATTTTGATGGTGATGGCGTCATGCGTAATTGGTGGACTAAAGCAGATCTTACTGAATTTAAAAATCGTACAGAAAAATTAGTTGAACAGTACAACGCTTTTAAGCCTTTCGATGATTTGAGTATTAACGGTGAATATACACTGGGTGAAAATATTGGTGATCTCAGTGGAATTAGCATTAGTCTACTTGCATATAAAATGTCTCTCGACGGTATAGAGTCACCAGTTATCGATGGGTTTACTGGTGTGCAACGTGTGTTTTTAGGTTTTGGACAAGTTTGGAGTGGTAAGTATCGTGACAAGACTTTGCGATTGCAGATTGAAACTGATCCGCATGCACCATCTAAATATCGCGCTAATGGATCGGTCCGCAATGTTCCAGAATTCTATGAGGCATTTGATATACATGAAGATGATGCTTTGTATTTAGCCCCAAAAGATCGCGTTAAGATTTGGTGAGCCCATTAACAGACAATGATGAGTGTATTGAAATCGCTAAAACTTAAGACTTAGATGGTGAAACTGCAGGTAAGGCAATTGCAGGGGTAGCGACAGCCGTAGCAGGTGCTGTTTTTGCTCCAGCCATACCCTTTATTGTTGCTGGCACCGTAGCTGGTGGCGGCATATGGGGATCTAAGATTTCCAAAAAGGAGGCTATTGCAAGGCAAGCAATTCTTGAGTCGTGTTTGGAAAAAAGAGGATACGAGGTTTATTCAGCAAAATAAGGATGTTAATGGGCATCCTTGGAAATGTCTTGATAGGCACTGCTTATCTCATGCATCTTGGCTTCAATCCATTTCTGTACGATTAAATTTGTTTCTTCGGGCGATTGAGCACTTGCGTCAATCGGCGGTCCGATACAAAAGCGAACTACGCCAGATCGTTTTGTGAGTTCGCGTCGTTGCCAAAAATCCGCAGCATTATGAGCAACTGGCACGATCGAAACGCCAGCTACTTTGGCTAGTGCAGCGCCGCTAATACCATATTTTCGAGTTTTACCTGGTGGCATTCGTGTGCCTTCAGGAAAAATAGTTACCCAAGTACCTTCTTTTAGTTTTTTTTGTCCTTGTTCAATCACTTGTTTTACGGCAAGTCTGCCAGCATTACGATCAATTGCGATGGGGCGAAGAACAAACTTAAGTGCCCAACCGATAAATGGTATCCATAAAATTGTTCGTTTGAGGACCCATGTTGAGCGTGGAAAAAAAGGTATATGCCCATAAGTTTCAAAAGCGGAAGAGTGCTTGATCATGATGACGCTTGCGTTGTGAGGCAAGTTTTTCTGGCCTTCCACAACAACCTTGAGCCCGCAAAAAAAATCACCTGCCCACAATATTAGTCGGCAGTAATTATTTACTAGTCTCCAGAGAAAATCACGTGGTGCGTAGAAAAATAATAAGATTGTAAACCCGATAAGCAAGCTACTTACAAAGCCAAAAACAATAAAAAGAATTGACCGCAGGCTACGAAGCAAGAGTTTGTTCTTTAACTATGGCAGCTGCAGCTGCAGCTAGATCGTCATAAATGTCGATAGCTAAAAGTTCTGGTGGGAGATTTTTTTCGGTATAGGAGCCGTTGCCTGTGCGAACTAGTATAGGTTTAGCACCTGCAGTAGAAGCAGCCTGTAAGTCTCGTAAAGAATCTCCCACCATGGGGACATTTTGAAGAGGCACACCATAATCACTGCCAAGTTCAAGCAACATTCCAGATTTTGGTTTGCGGCATTCGCAACCATCATTCGGCCCATGCGGACACACAATGATTCGACCAATATGTCCGCCAGCATTAACAACTAATTTGCAAAGCTTTTGATGTATTGCTTCCAATGCTTCGGCATCGAATAGTTTACGGGCGAGACCTGATTGATTGCTGGCGATGGTCACTATAAAACCAGCAGTTGATAATGATGCAATTGCAGCAATGCTTCCAGGAAGGGGTAACCATTCATCAGCAGATTTAACGAACTCGTCAGAGTCTTGATTGATGACACCATCACGATCAAGAATGACAAGTCTTGGTGCGCTCGAGCTATCTACCATGGTTAACCGAGTGACAGCCGTGAAATATCAGCGACATGCAAGAATAAAGCTCGAAGATCGCTAAGTAGTGCTAGACGATTGTTTCTGACAGCTTGATCTTCATCCATCACCATTACTTCATTAAAGAATTGATCAATCGGATCACGCAAATCAGCCAGCTCGTTAAGTACCTCAGCATAGTTTTTTACAGCGAGCATTGGTGCGATTTTATTTTGTGCGTTTTCAAGGAAGTTGAAAAGTGCTAGTTCAACATCGCTGCTGAGGAGTTTTTTGTTGATTACCAGACCTTCTGGGAAATCGGCCTTTCTAAGGATATTGGCGATACGTTTGTTGGCAGACGCTAGACTTTCTGCTTGCTCTAATCGAGCAAAAGTTTGAACAGCCACAAGGCGCCTATCAAAGTCGATGAGAGATGTAGGCTGTTGAGCGATAACTGCTTCAAAGGTTTCTGAAGTTAGGCTGGTGTCGCGATCAAGAAAATAACGACGTAGACGGTCGGTAATAAAAACATATAGCTCTTTTGTGAGCTTTTCATTATTGAGTTGACCTTCTGGTTGCACATTTACAGCTACTTGAATTAGTTCCTTAAGGTCGATATCGATGCCACCTTCAATAAGGAGCCGAACCACACCAAGTGCAGCGCGACGAAGTCCAAACGGATCTCGATTGCCGCTTGGCTTCTTGTTAGTTGAAAATATGCCTGCAAGTGTGTCTAGTTTGTCAGCAATGGCGAGTAGCTGGCCGTCTATGGTTTCTGGTAGATTATCTCCCGCAAAGCGCGGCAGATAGTGTTCGCGGATAGCTGTAGCAACCCCTTCTGTTTCTCCATCAACTATGGCGTAGTAGTAACCCATTATTCCCTGAAGCGTTGGAAATTCTCCCACCATTCCAGTAAGTAAGTCACACTTGGCTAGCAAAGCGGCCCGGCTAACATTTGTATTATCATGTTTTAGAGTCTTAGCTAAAGACTTAGCGATAACGGCAACGCGTTGGCTTTTATCAAATAAGCTACCGAGGCCCTGCTGGTAAACAATTTTATGTAGGCCTGCTTCGCGACTGGAAAGGGTGCTTTGTTTATCATTGGTCCAGAAGAATGTAGCGTCTGAGAGGCGTGGTCGGATTACACGTTCATTGCCGTCTCTTACTTGCTCTGGGTTTTTGCTCGCAAGATTTGCAATGGTGATGAAGTTGGCCAATAAGTTTCCAGTCTGGTCCTCTATTGGAAAGTAACGTTGATGTGCAGTTAATGTTGAAATTATGGCTTCTCGGGGTAGTTCAAGAAAAGCTTTGTCAAAACTGCCTATTATGGGTACTGGCCATTCAACTAACGCCGCTACTTCGTCGTAAAGTGCGTCATCACTTATAACAACGCCGCCGGCCACTGTCGCCGCTTTGTTGACTCCATCTCGAATTATCTTAAGACGACGGTCAAAGTCGGCGATGACATAACCATCATGTTCGAGTGTATCAAGATATGTGTCTGACGAGTTGATCGTAATTGGACCGGATGAATGAAAGCGGTGCCCCCATGTCTGGTTGCCGGTTTCGATGCCCATGATAGAAGTCTCGATTGTCTGGTTACCATGCAGCATTACTATCCAGTGCAATGGTCGAACAAACTCCACCTCACTTGCGCCCCAGCGCATGCGGCGTGGTATTGGTAGTGCGCTCAGCGATTTTTCAATCAGGCTCGGTAAAAGGTCAATTAATTTCTTACCCTTTATAAGGCTTTCTGAAGTGAGCCATTCGCCTTTATTTGTTTTATTCCGTCCCAGCGCATCTAAGGTAGTGCCACATTTCTTGGCAAATGCTGTTGCCGCCGCCGTTGGCTTGCCAGCTTTATCAAAAGCTATACTTATGGGCGGACCCTTTTGCTCGCTTTTTTGGTCGTTTTGCTTTTCGGCTAGGTCGGCTATGAAAACTGTCAGACGCCTTGGGCTCGCGAAAGTTTTGATTTCACCATGCGACAAAAGAGCAGTATCAATGCCATCGGCCAGGTTTTTGCCAAAAGCTTCCATGAGTGATCTTAAGGCTTTCGGTGGAAGTTCTTCAGTGCCGATTTCAACAAGAAAATTTGCGGTCTTACTCATTTTAAAGATTTATCTTTTGCTACAGAATTAACCATAGGGAAACCGATTATTTCACGACTGGTGAAGTAGGCCTTACAGATTGCATTTGATAGTTTTCGAACTCGCAAAATAAATCGTTGTCGCTCGGTTACGGAAATAGCTTGACGAGCATCCAATAAATTAAAGGTATGTGACGCAGCCAGCATTTGTTCATATGCCGGTAACGCTAGGCTTAGGTTAATTAACCGCTCAGCCTCATGTTCGGCATGGTCGAATGCATTAAATAGAGAATCGATGTCAGCTTGTTCGAAGTTGTATTTTGATTGCTCGACCTCGTTTTGGTGGTAAACGTCACGATAGGTAATGCGGCCAAGAGGGCCGTCCGTCCAGACTAGATCAAAAATACTTTCGACATTCTGTAAATACATTGCCAATCGTTCCAGCCCATAGGTAATTTCGCCAGTAACCGGTTGGCATTCAAGACCACCAACTTGCTGAAAATAAGTGAATTGTGTGATTTCCATACCGTTTAGCCAAACCTCCCATCCGAGGCCCCAAGCACCAAGCGTCGGCGATTCCCAATTATCTTCGACAAACCGGATATCATGGATTTTAGGGTCAAGCCCAATGGAACGCAGTGAGTCTAGATATAGTTCTTGTATGTTATCTGGAGACGGTTTTAGAACTACTTGATATTGATAATAGTGCTGTAGCCGAAATGGGTTATCACCGTAACGGCCATCTGTCGGTCGTCGACTTGGCTGTACATAGGCTGCGCTCCATGGTTCTGGCCCTACGGCGCGCAAGAAAGTCGCTGGGTGAAAAGTACCCGCACCCATAGGCATATCGTAAGGCTGCATGATTGCACAGCCGCGGTCAGCCCAGTATTCCTGTAAACGAAGAATCAGGTCCTGAAAGTTTTGCGGTACGGATGTAGAGTTATTCATTATTCTTTGTCACGGACTTGCCAAAGCCCCGAAGTATAACGGCTTCAGTGGCAAACGGGGTGATTTATCTGATAGAACTAAAAGCACACCTTCTAAGCCGCTCCCTAAAAGAGTGCATTCATTTAACTTTTGCACTAATATGGTGCTTTATTAATGACGTTATGCACTATAAAGGTGCAAATTATTATTTGGTCATGATGAGAAGTTATTGAATAACAACGGTTTATAAACAAGTCTGTTTTGGCATAATTCCTGCAACTACTTATTGTCATAATAAATTGAGTAGGAGCAAAGTAGCTCATGAAAAGTAAATTGGAATATATTTGGCTCGATGGCTATTTGCCAACACAGAGCTTACGAAGTAAAACACAAATAGCATCAGATTTTGGTGGAACTTTAGAAGAGTGTCCCATGTGGTCATTCGACGGAAGCTCTACTCAGCAAGCTGATGGAAGTGCTTCGGATTGCCTTCTAAAACCAGTAGCTATTTATCCTGATCCTATGCGGCTTAATGCTTATTTGGTGATGACTGAAGTTTTAAATGCTGATGGAACACCTCATGTGTCAAATGGCAGGTCCACTATAGATGATGACGATGAAGATTTTTGGTTCGGATTCGAACAGGAATATTTCCTTTGGGATACTTTATTAGATCTTCCGCCAGGGTTTCCAGAAAAAGGGTTCCCAAGACCTCAAGGACCATATTATTGTTCAGTTGGTGCTAACAACGCTTTCGGAAGAGATTGTGTCGAAGAACATTTTGATGCATGCCTAGAGGCAGGTATAAACGTTGAAGGTATTAATGCAGAAGTGGCTGCTGGGCAGTGGGAATTTCAGGTATTTGCAAAAGGCGCTAAGCGTGCTGGAGATGAAACCTGGATAGCTCGGTATATTCTTGAGCGGACAGCAGAAAAATATGGATATGCCATAAATTGGCATCCTAAGCCACTTGGACAAACAGATTGGAATGGATCAGGAATGCATGCAAATTTTTCTAACACTGTAATGCGAGAATCTGGAGATGAAAAAGTTTTCCATAAAATTTGCAAAGAGTTTGGGAAAAATATTGAAAGGCATATAAGTGTTTATGGTGCAGATAATGATCATCGTCTAACTGGTTTACATGAGACTCAGTCAATCAACGAATTCAGTTACGGTGTATCTGATCGGGGTGCATCAATTCGGATTCCTGTAGGAACTGTTGATGACGGTTGGAAGGGACGTTTAGAGGATCGAAGACCAGCATCAAATGCAGATCCTTATAAGGTTGCTGCTGCAGTTGTCAAAACTACTAAGGAGTCTGGGGTATAGCATTAGTGTAATTAAAGTGTTGACCGGGCGGCATTTTGCCGCCTGGTTTTTACCCAAAGGACGGCGATACTACTATGCTAACAGCGTGGAAACGTAACCAATTTTTTTCTTCCGGAGACTCATCTCGGCTTCCAAACTCTTCAAGTGGAAATGATCAGTGTGATGGGCAAAATGTTCATTCACAGTCGTTCCAACCAGCTCTATGCGCTACAGAACATAACGTTTTAGATGGGTCGAAAAAACGTCTACCATCAGGTTCTGATGATGATGACGGTACCATTAAGAAAAACTCCAGCAATATTCTTGATGCACTAAGCTCGGGCGTGATTCTCCTTGATGAGAATTTGCTCATCAGAGGATTAAACCCCGCTGCCGAAAATATTATTGGTATTAGTCAGCGTCGAGCATGCGGCGAATCATTATTGAAATTGGTTAACGATGAACCTGAAATGAGAGACATTCTCATGCGAGTGGTTACGACTGGCGAGCATTGCGCTAACGAAATGCGGCTTTCATCAACAGAAACTCATAGCGATGAAAGAATGGTCGATTGTAGGGTATCGCCAATTTTAATGGATGATGCTTGTCTTCTTGTCGAAATTATAGACGTGACTCGGCGATCACAAATAAGTCGCGAAAATGCGTTGCTTATTCAGCATGGCGCTGGACGACAAATGATTCGACAGCTCGCTCATGAGATTAAAAATCCGTTGGGCGGAATTCGAGGTGCAGCACAACTACTTGAGCGTCAACTTGAAGAATTGGAGCTTCGCGAATACACCGATGTAGTTATTAGTGAAACTGATAGGCTTGCCGCTCTTGTGGATACTTTGCTTGGGCCTGGTGGCCCATCGAATAAACAGCCTGTAAATGTCCATGAATTGATCGAATATGTTATTCGTATAATCAACGCAGAAGATAAGCGTAGTCTGTCTATCCGACGTGAATACGATCCGGCAATACCGAGCATCGATCTCGACAGAGATCAATTGGTGCAAGCGATTTTGAATTTGGTAAGAAACGCAGTTGTGGCACTTGAGGGCCAAGGAACGCTAACCCTGAGAACTCGTACGGTAACTAATTTTACGATTGGTGAAACTCGACATCGTGTGATTGTTTCGATTGAAATAGAAGATGATGGGCCTGGCATCCCAAAAGATATGCAAGACTCAATTTTCTATCCGTTAGTGACTAGTCGCCCTGAAGGCACTGGGTTGGGCTTGCCGGCAGCTCAGGAGTTGTTGAGTCGTCACAACGGACTAATAGAATTCGAGAGCCGACCTGGCCGTACTGTGTTTTTCGTTCGCATTCCACTGGATCAATCGGAGGAGGCTAATGGATAGTAGTGCTTTGAAGGTTTGGGTAGTAGACGACGATCAGTCTGTTAGATGGGTTCTTGAAAAGGCTCTAAAGCAGGCCGGCATGAAAACTCAGTGCTTTGATCGAACAGAGCCCTTATTAGCTGCATTGAAGGACGAGGCACCTGATGTCCTTATTACTGATGTACGTATGCCTGGTATGAGCGGGCTTTCACTTCTTGAGCGACTCAGGACAACCAATCCTGAGTTACCGATCATCGTTATTACTGCGTACTCCGATCTCGAAAATGCTGTTGCTGCTTATAAAGGTGGAGCATTTGAGTATTTGCCAAAGCCATTTGACATAGACGAAGCAGTTGAATTGGTTTATAAAGCCGCTCGTTCTGTGGGAGCTGATATTGATGGAACTAAAGAAGCTCCCGCCTCAATGGCATCAATGATTGGTCAGGCGCCAGCAATGCAGGAAGTCTTTCGATCTATTGGTCGTTTAGCAGGATCAAGTATGACGGTGCTTATAACTGGCGAATCTGGCACTGGAAAAGAGTTAGTTGCCCGCGCTCTTCATGATCATAGCCCGCGAGCAGAAAAAACATTTGTCGCTTTGAACACTTCAGCAATTGCTTCAGAGTTACTAGAGTCAGAATTGTTCGGTCATGAAAAAGGTTCTTTTACTGGTGCTGACTCACGACGAATTGGGCGCTTTGAGCAAGCAGATCGTGGAACACTCTTTCTTGATGAAATTGGTGATATGTCACCTGCACTACAGACCCGCTTGCTGAGAGTTTTGGCGGAAAGCGAATTCTACCGCGTTGGGGGGCAAACACCTATCAAGGTAGATGTGCGTGTGATTGCCGCAACGAATCAGGATCTCGCTCGTGCTGTAAAAGAGTCTCGTTTTCGTGAGGATCTTTTTCATCGATTGAACGTTATCCGAATTAATACTCCACCACTTCGACAGCGCCGCGAAGATATCCCGTTATTGCTTAATCATTATTTGGTTGAAGCTGCTGAAGAATTTGGTACACCACCTAAAGCAATCGATGCTGAGGCATTAGAGGCTCTCCAAGATTTTGGATGGCCAGGTAATGTTCGTCAGCTTGTTAATGCCGCACGACGATTAACAGTTACAGCACCCGGAAATGTAATCTACGCACAAGATATACCCGATGATCTTGGTGGGAGTGAAACACCTCGGCGTGCTGTAAAAGAATGGACACGAATGCTTGCTTCGTGGGCAGAGCGACAAATAAGCAGTAGCGATGGCCCACTCCTTGATAAGGCGATACCAGAATTTGAAAAGACTCTGATCGAGACAGTTATGGCGCGGACCAATGGGCATCGTCAAGAAGCAGCTAAACTGTTGGGTTGGGGCCGCAATACCTTGGCACGTAAAATGAAATCTTTACATTTGGACTGACTGGCCTAAATCAACATTATCAAGCAGAGCTATGCGATACTGTCATCGCTCCCGATGTCAAAGATCAACCTCATTAATTCTGTGGATACGCCAGATTATAAGTTTGGAAGCGTGTATGGATGATTGTATTTTTGTTCGATTAGTTAGTCGAGATAGCTAAATAAGTTCTAAATAAGGATGCGTAATGAATAAGGTAATAATTTATTTAGCTATGCTATGGCTTGTGTCTGGTTGTGAGGTTGCGACGGAATCTAATTTCGACTGGCCTGGCATTGCTGATGAACGTTTAATTAGAATTGATAGTGCGATCATTGCAGAGGTTGAGGCTGGTAAGATTCCTGGAGCGGTTGCCTTGGTCTCAAGAAAAGGCCAGAGGATTTATCATAAAAGCTTCGGTTTTGCTGACATAGAAGCAGGGACACTAATGCGAAATGACTCAATTTTTCGTATTGCATCTATGACGAAAGCCATTACCACCGTTGGCGTAATGCAATTATATGAGAAAGGGTATTTTCAATTAAATGATCCGATTTCAAGCTATTTGCCAGTCTTTAAGGATCCTCAGGTGTTGGTTTCGGTCGATGAAAATGATGTCGTGATGGAAACTCGGGCTGCGAGTAGGGAGATTAGAATTATTGATCTTCTTACTCATTCTTCAGGGCTTGGGTATCCTTTTATACCCTCGCCTATACAAAAAACTTATATTATCAATGGCATTATCGATGGACTTACTGATCAGGACGAACGTCTTGAATTACAGATGGCTAAGCTCGCTAAATTGCCGCTGCTGTTTGATCCTGGCAATCGTTATAATTATGGACTTAGTACTGATGTTCTGGGTTATTTGATAGAGGTAGTATCTGGCCAATCTTTGAATGACTACTTTCGCAATGAAATTTTTATACCATTAGAAATGCATGATACATCCTTTTATTTATCAGAAGATAAATATGATCGATTGGTAACTTTGTATGCGAATGAAGGTGGGGAGTTAATTTCCTATACTGATGATTCTGATACTGATGATTCCATCACGGACCAAGTCAATACTAATTATCCGATTTCAGGTGCGATGACATACTTTTCTGGCGGCGCTGGTTTGTCATCAACAGCATCTGATTATTCTCATTTTATTGAAATGCTTTTAAATAATGGTGAGCTTAATGGTAAGCGGTTGTTAGGTAGAAAGTCTGTTGAGCTTATGCGCTCTCCAAGGATGGACATGAATGGTGATGGCGTCGTGAATTTTGGGCTAGGATTCAAGGTTATTAACGATATTGGCGTGGTAGGTGAGCTCGGCACTCCAGGCACTTACAACTGGGGAGGCGCTTTTAGTACATCATTTTGGATTGACCCAAAAGAACAATTACTCGGTGTCATTATGACTCAGGTTCGACCAAATGATAGCGACATTACTGATCGGTTTAAGACGTTGGTTTATCAAGCTCTCGAATAGTAACTATAGGTAAGATTAAGCGCCTCATTGAATTGCTTTGCATCAACGATAATATAATCTATGCTATCGCGCAGACACGTCTGGGTATTCCCGTTTTTTTATGAGGAAGGCCTGCCGGTCAATCGACTCGCAGACAGCAGTATTTTCTATTGGTAACGGGAGTAACACGACATACGATGGATACGACACTTGGTATAGATCTTGGCACACAAAGCCTGAAAGTTGTTTTTTATGACTATAAGGCTCGCAAAGTTGTCGCCTCGGCAGCTGCGCCGCTAGAAGTTACTCGCGATGAATCTGGTAGGGCCGAACAGGAAGCGAGTTGGTGGCTGGCGGCATTACAGCAATCATTGCAGCAGGTTAGCGAAGATATTCGCATGTCAGTGCGTTCGATAGCAGTTTCTGGGCAGCAACATGGCTTTGTGCCGATAGATGATAATGGCGATGTGCTGCATGCGGTAAAACTATGGTGTGATACAGAGACGCAGCAAGAAGCGGATGAGATTATGGAAGTTTGCGGTGGCCGTGAGCGCTGCATCGAGCTTATCGGAAACCCGATATTGACTGGCTACACTGCTCCAAAGATTCGTTGGTTGCGTAAGCATCATCCACGTAAGTATCGAAACATGACAAAAGTTTTGCTCCCGCACGATTACATTAATTTTATTATGACGGATCGTGTGATTATGGAATACGGCGATGCATCAGGTACGGCGCTGCTCGATGTACGGAATCGATGCTGGAGCAGTGACTTACTGCGAGCTGTTGACCCAACACGGGATCTGGCGAATTGTATGCCAGAACTAGTTGGGCCTGGAGAAGTGATTGGGCATACCACATCTTCGTTTTCACAGGAGTTTGGTTTACCAGCTGGTGTTCCGGTGGCACCGGGCGGTGGTGATAACATGATGGCAGCGATCGGTACTGGCAACGTTGTGCCAGGTAAGTTGACGATGAGCCTTGGAACGTCAGGAACGTTGTTTGCTTATTCAGATCGACCGATTATTGATCCGCAAGGTAATATTGCCGCGTTTTGCAGCTCGACTGGCGGATGGCTACCCCTTCTTTGCACAATGAATTGCACACTTGCCACCGAACTAATGAAACAGCCACTGGCTATTGTTAATGCCGGCTTCGATGCAGCCATTGATGCCGTACCAGCTGCTTCTCAGGGTTTGATTGTTCTGCCCTTTTTCACTGGTGAACGAACACCAAACCTGCCGCGTGCTACTGCAAGTGTGCTGGGATTAAATTCGAAAAACTGTGAGAAAGGTCATTTGTTACGAGCGACAGTTGAGGGTGTAACCTATGGGCTGCGTTTCGGTCTTGATGAATTGCGCCGGCTGGGCATTGAGTCATCAGAAATTGTGTTGACGGGAGGTGGTGCCAATAGTCGTGCCTGGCGCCAGATTGTGGCTGATATTTGTCGTCTGCCGGTTGTACTGCTCGCGCAGGATGAAGGCGCCTCGTTTGGTGCCGCACTGCACGCACTTTGGGTGCTGGAACGTCAGCATAGTTCTGAGTGTAAAATCGGCGATGTAACTAGTGAACACATTATGCAACGTTCTGATCTAGCTTGTATGCCCGACGAAGCAACATCAGATCGCTATGCTGAAGGTTATGCAACTTACCGGGACGCGGTAGCGAGCGTAGCACCATTATTCGAAACAGACGGAGCAAGATTATGAGTATGCGATCCTGGATTGGTAACCGTGAGTACTTTCCTGGCATTTCACGTATAGAGTACGAAGGACCGGAGTCTGATAATCCCTTAGCATTTAAAGCATATGATGCGGATCGTATGGTCGGCAATAAGTCTATGCGCGAACATCTGCGTTTTGCTATTTGTTATTGGCATACGTTTTGTGCCAATGGTGCTGACCCTTTTGGTCCCGGCACGCGTTTTCATCCATGGAGTGAGAGCGCTGACCCACTTGAGGCGGCAGAAGAGAAACTTGATGCTGCGTTCGAATTTTTTAGCAAAATGACGGTGCCTTACTTTTGTTTTCATGATCGTGATCTAGCGCCAGAAGGTGCAAATGTTGCTGAAAGTGAGAAAAACTTGCAGCACCTGGTTGATCGCGTCAAACCACGGCAAAAGGAAACTGGTATTAATTTGCTATGGGGCACTTCTAATTTGTTTTCACATCCGCGCTATATGAACGGTGGATCAACTAATCCGAATTTTGATGTTGTCGCGCAAGCTGGCGCTCAAGTTAAGGCAGCACTGGATGCGACAGTAGAGCTCGGCGGCCAGAATTTTGTATTTTGGGGCGGCCGCGAAGGGTATGCCACACTTTTTAATACAGATACTGGTCGCGAGTTAGAGCACATGGCTAACTTCCTAGGTATGGCTCGCGATTACGGCCGGTCGATTGGCTTTAAAGGCACTTTCCTGATTGAGCCCAAGCCGATGGAGCCTATGTATCATCAATATGATGTTGATTCTCAGACTGTTATTGGTTTTCTTCGTCACAATGGGCTTGCCGAAGATTTTAAGGTTAACGTAGAAGCGAATCACGCCACGTTGGCGGGCCATACATTAGCTCATGAGCTGAAAATGTGTGCGGATGCTGGCATGCTTGGCTCGGTCGATGCTAACCGCGGCAATCCTCAGAATGGTTGGGATACGGATCAATTTCCGGCTGACCTTTACGATACAGTGCAATCGATGCTTATCATTCTTGAAGATGGCGGTTTTAAGAATGGTGGCCTTAATTTTGATGCAAAACTTCGACGTGAGTCTACCGATCTAGAAGACATGTTTATTGCACATATCGGCGGCATGGATTCATATGCTCGCGGTCTTCTTATTGCCCATGAAATTCTTGAGCAGTCCTCGCTGGTTGAGGCTCGTCGCGAGCGTTATGCTAGCTTCGACAGCGGACAGGGTAAGGCCTTTACCAAAGGCAAATTATCTCTTGAAGATCTTCGTGAATACGCTGTGAAACAGGGCGAGCCGCGCCAGCAAAGTGGACGGCAGGAGTGGGTTGAAAATGTCATGAATGATTTTATATTTCGTGCGAAGCTCTGAGAGCTCTATGAATAGGCATCCTAATTTGTATAGGCACCTTAGATGACGCAGCAAAGTTCGAATAGCCTTGCAGAGCGAGTATTGCGAAATGCCCATGGGGACTGCGTGACGTTGCTTAATTATGGTGCTCGACTGACAGGAATCGAATTGCAGTTACCAGAGGGTCCACGTAACGTTATTTGTGGTTACAAAGATAATATGGGTTATCTTACTGATCCTTACTTCATGGGTGTTATTGCTGGGCGTACTTGTAATCGCATTGCTGGTGCACGCTTCAAGCTTGACGGTATTGATTATCCGCTTGATGCTAATGAGGGGAATAATCACTTGCATGGTGGTGCGAATGGTTTTCATAGTAGGTACTGGTCAATCGATGAAGCAGCCCCGGAGGATACAGTTCGGTTTTTGTTGGAGTCAGCGGATGGCGACCAGGGCTATCCTGGAGCGCTCGAGGCAAGTGTCACTTACAGCTGGACGAATGAGCGTGAGCTCGTTATTCATGTGGAAGCTGAAACTGACCGGCCGACACATGTAAACATGACTAATCATGCCTATTTTAATCTTGCGGCCGGCGATGACGATGTATTAGGGCATCGATTGCACGTTGCTAGCCAGCAAATCTTACAGATTGATGAAGAGCTCCTGCCGACTGGCGATTTCCTTGATATTACCGACTCAGAACTGGATCTACGTCGGTCAGTGGCGTTGCGTGATGTTATCGAGTCACAGTATCCGCTCGTCGTACGCACTGGCGGTATAGATTTTAATTATATTCTGGGTGAATCTGGTGTTCATGCTGAGCTTGAGAGCCCATACGGCGATCTTTGTTTGAGAATGATAACAACTTGCCCCGGCCTTCAGGTTTACGGCGGGCAGAAACTTGGACTGCCTTTTGCGCCGTATCGTGGAATGTGCCTCGAGCCTCAGCATTTTCCAGATTCGCCTAATCAATCCAACTTCCCTAGCACGCTACTTATTCCGGGCGAACGCTATTCTCAGACGACGAGTTATCATTTTATAGCTGACCGCTGGCAATTATTAACTTGATGCATCAGAAAACTCTACGCCTGGCAAACAATAATTACTGAATTATCTGGATGAGCAGCAGTAACGTGTTGATGACTTATAAATTGAAAATTAACACTTTTCAGAAGATATATTTTATTTCTTGATGATCAACGGTACGTAGCTTTGGGTGCATAATTTTTCTTTAAAAAAAACCGCTCGAAGTTTGACAACGAGCGGCTTATTTTTTCATTAATCAAAAATTTTTAATTTTTTGCTAGCATTTAAATTACTTGCGTTTAAAATTTTTGATGCGGACAGGCTGAGCTTTTTTCCATTCCTTTCGGCTGACTTTTCGAGCTTCTTGGATAAAGGCAAAGGCTCCATTTTTATTGCCAACCACAAAATCAGGCAATCCATCTGCATTGAGGTCGCCACTTACTAGTTGTCGTCCAATACCGGCTTTATCATCAATTTGATAAGGCACATATTCTACTTTGCCATTATCTTGGCGTGTAAGTCGGAAGTAATAGATTACAGGAGCCTGTCGAGATCCTTCATCACCGAAGTCATGAGCTCGATAGGTTTTGCCGGTCAAAATATCCTTTAGGCCATCACCATCGATATCGACAAGTTCTACTGCGTGCAGCTGGGAGAACTGAACACCATATGGGTTGTCAGTGTTTTCTTCCTGTTTACTCATAATGATATGTTCTTTGAAGGTGATCATCTCTCCATCATCACCATATTGACGGACCTGTTCATACCAGCTCAAGCCCCAACCATGAGCATCCTGACTAGTGATAACGTCATTGAGACCATCGCCATTTACGTCATAGGCATACATATTGCCTCCACCAGTTAAGCAGCAGAATACGGGGTTGCTCGCGCGGTTAAGAAACTCATAGGGATTAAACTCCCAATCTACACCGGTATCCAGGGAGGCAGGCTGTCGATACCATCCTTCCCCAGTTATGTAATCGGTTCGTCCATCGCCATCAATATCTCCAATTCCCATACCGTGGGTATAGTGATGAATTACTTCTTCGTAGGTTCCTATTGGATGAAAGATCCAGGGAAGCCTCGGAGATACGGGACTCGGTGATACATATCCATAATGTTTGTCGTAGGCCATCAAAAGTTCAGGCACTCCATCACCAGTGAGATCTTTAAAATCAGGCGCTTCATTTTTAACTGCTTTTGTAACAAAGTGTTTTTCCCAGTGGACTGGTATTTGAGGAGCTTTTCCACCAAAGGGCTTTCCTGGGTTTTCGTACCAGTAAGCGGGAGTATTGGGTAGCCCTACTGTCATGATGTCAGGCCAGCCATCTCCACTTATGTCGTAAACGAAAGAAAAGAAATTATCATTAGAATAATACGAAAAGTCCCTTGAACTACGCCTTGTTGGCGCGACTGCTGGATAATATTCATGGCGAAAGCCAGTTCTTCGGTCGAAGTTAGGCCCTAAGTATAGGTCTGGCCCAACAACAATATCCATATGACCGTCTTGGTTAAAGTCGCCCATTGAGCCGCCTTCAGACCAGTAAACAGGAGTCAATTCCATCTTTTGAAATTCACGAATAATGTTTTCTTTATGGTGGTCAGCTTGAGCGGTGACCATTAAGCATGAGCAGGTGAATATCAATAATGCTGCAACTCGCTGAATTCTGTTCATTTCATTACCTCATCCCGGTTATGCGGGCCTTGATTTTGATTTTACCAAGCATGGCTATAATGCCTCTGCTTGCCCTCTGATTGCCGGAAAGATTTATGCTCTTCAGCCATCTCCCAGCCGTTATTTTTAATTATTATTTGATTACTTTTTATCATTATTGGCCCAACAACGCCAATTCTCTTGAATTAAAGCTTCTTAGTTGTTACGACCGCATCTGCAGGAATGCATTCAAGGGTTTCAATATCAAAATCTGGTGAGATCGAGAGTGGCCCTTTTTCAATAACACCTGTACGAACCCGTATTGTTGGAATCCCCGCTGCATGACCGGCGGCGATGTCAGTCATGATTTGATCTCCGACCATGAATGTTGATTGTTGGTCTGTTCCAAGTATTGATAATGCCATATTGACAAGATCAGGCTTAGGCTTGCCGATGATGGTGGGTGCAATACCAGAAGCTGTTTCAATAGCCTTTAGGATTGAGCCAGCACCAGGTTCGAATCCACCGTTTTTAGGCAGCATAGGATCCGGATTAGTGCCAATAAAATGCGCGCCATTCAATAATGCTGTTTGGGCTAATGCTAATTTTTTATGTGTAAAGCTGCGATCTAGCCCTGCGATAACCGCATCAACATTTTTATCAGCAATATTAAAATTGCAATCCGATATCGCCTGTATCAACGCCGGCTCACCAATCACCATAACGCGAGATTTGGGTTTAAGTAATTTATTAAGCTTATTTGCAGCTACTGCACTAGTGGTAATGATGCGCTCAGGGCTGATGGGTATACCCATTACATTAAGTTTATTGCTGAATTCTTTTGCTGATTTTGTTGAATTATTTGTGACAAATGCATACGGGAGCCCAATATCATGCCAACGTTGAAATACTCTAATGGCAGATTCGATTGGCTCATCACCACAATAGGTGACACCATCCAAGTCACTTATAATTGCAGATATTTTAGGCCAGTGTGTCAATCTTTCTCTCAATCACTCATGACCATGCCGCCATTTACATGTAGGACTTGGCCAGTGATATATGCAGCAGCCTCTGACGCTAGAAATACTGCAGCACCGACAATGTCCTCTGGCTGTCCAATACGCCCTAGCGGTATACGACCACTATGGCGAGCCTCAGTTTCCTCAACAGGGCGATCATGCAAGGGAGTGTGAATAATGCCTGGGGCAATCGCATTCACGGTGATACCTTGTGGTGCCGTCTCGTAAGCGAGAAGTTGCGTCATATCATGCAAGATAGCCTTAGAGTAGCAGTAATCCGCACCGCCGGCTTGATAGTTTAGAATGGCCCCTCGTGATGAAATTGATGAACCAATATTAATAATGCGACCGCCATTTTCTTTCAATGAATCTTCGTAGATAAGACGTGTTAAATTCAATACGGCTTCGGTATTTATTGAAAGTGTATGCTGAATTTTTTTCTTGTCGCCATCAATTAACCGTTCGCTTGATTTGACACCGGCATTGTTAATCAGAATATCTATCGGTCCAAAGTGAGCCCGAGCTAGAATTAGCACTTCGTTTATTTTACTTGAATCAGACACATCCAAAGCGACCGACATCACACGATCGTTGTTAGCCATAGAGTTTGTGACGGGTTCCAGATTTAAATCTGTCGCAACGACGTTAGCAGATGCTTCAACGAATCCTTTTACAAGAGCTAATCCGATACCTCCAGAGGCGCCGGTAATCAATACTGTCTTTCCAGACAGATCAAGAGTATGCATTTTTTAGAGCTCCTTTTTCGGCCATAAAATGCTTGACCTCCTGTTCAGTGGGCATTGATGTTTGTGCACCTTTGCGCGTTACGCAAAGACTTGCTGTAGCAGATGCAAAACACAGTGAATCTTCTATCTTCATTCCACGTGCAACTGCTACAGCAAGGGCGCCGTTAAAAGCATCGCCGGCCGCGGTAGTGTCTATAGCGTCCACCGGAAAGGCTTTTTGATGTATCCGTTGTTTAGCATCTAAATAAACAACACCATTGGCTCCAAGTGTGATGGCGACAGCAGCGATGCCATTATTATGCAGCCGCATGGCGGCATCAAAGGCTTGATCAATCGATGAGACATGCAGTCCGGACAATTCTTCAGCTTCAGTTTCATTCGGAGTAATGATGTCGATAAGCTTGCAGTCTGCTGCAGTTAATTGAGCACGTACTGGAGCAGGGTTAAAAATTAGGGTGCGATTTTTTTTATTCTCGAAAGCTGCTCGGCAAGTATCGAGGGGCAGTCCCATTTCGACCACCATAACGGCATCTTCTGGTACATCTTTTAGTGCCATGAGCATATCATCCGGACTAAATTCTTCATTTGCGCCAACATCTATGCCCATCATGTTAGTGCCATCATTAGCGACAAGAATCAGTGCTTTTCCTGACCTTGAACCAGGTTTTTTACAAATTTTACTGGTTTGCACACCAAATTCCGCTAGGTTGCGCATTAGGCTGTCTGCCGCGCTATCTTCGCCTAACATGGTTGCAAAATACGGCATGGCTCCTAGGCGCGCAGCAGCAACTGCTTGATTGGCACCTTTACCGCCGGCAAATTCCTCAGTAGTACCAATTAAGCTTTGGCCAACGGATGGAAGGGCCGTTGAATAAAAATTAATGTCAAGATTTGTTGTACCAATGAAGATTAATGGCCGCATTGTTTAAGGGCTCCAAAAGTAAGGTCGCGCTCAAGATACTTTGCAATGAAATAAGAAATATAAAATCCCATAATTATTCACGCTTAGGTAGCATCTGCTCTAGCTTTGGCATCTTCAATGGCCAAATAAGCAGAAACAATTCCTGGCCCGATGGTGATCCCAGCACCCGGATAAATTCCTGCCATTATCGAGGTCGCGTCGTTTCCGCACGCATAAAGGCCTGTGATTGCATTATCGTCTTTTTTTAGGACTCTTGCCCTTTCGTCAGTCTTGAGTCCTGCCGCTGTACCTAAAGTTCCTGGGACGATTCGAAGTGCGATAAAAGGGCCATTTTTAATCTCGCCTAGATTCGGATTCTTTAGGCCCAAGCTTTCGTCTCCTAAAGCTAGATTGAAGGCAGATTCACCGCGACCAAAATCTGGATCTTTTCCAGAATGAGCATTTTGATTGTGTTGGCTCACTGTGGCTATAAGAGATTCTGAATTAATATCGATTTCTTTTGCTAGTGCTTCAAGGGTATTGCCACGTTGGATATAGCCGCGTCGGATATAGCTGCTGAGACTAGGAGTCCATGGCCAAGGTAGAATATCTCCCATGCCTCGTTTTTTTACGAACGCTTCTTCGCAAATAAAGAAGAAGCGTTCATCATCAGGGTAGCCATTATTAAAAAGGCCGATACAAATATCATGATATGAGTTTGATTCATTCACAAACCTTTTGCCTTTCGGGTCTACTGCTATAACGCCAGGGCGACCTCGATCAAGCCATCCGTAGGGCACGATGGCGGTTGACCCATCTTTATTTTTTAAGCGTGATACAGGCGTCCAGAAACCAGGACTTGCGACCTTTAGATCAAGCATTCCACCTGCTTTGCCTGCAGCTTGAATGCCATTGCCTTGGTTTTCGGTGGCACATAATGTGACATCATGTTGATGTTTGGCTCCCATATTGGCTCGCAATTTAGGATTGGCGGCGAATCCTCCGGTAGCCAGAATTACCCCATGCCGAGCTTGGACGCGAATTTCGGAACCTTCATAGGAAACGATAGCACCGGTCGCCCTATCGTTTTCAACAATCAGCTCTTTCATCGGACAATCAGTTGCTAATTCTATATTTAACTTGCGAACACTTTTTAAGGCTGCGGCTAGAAACGCATTGCCACCGCTTAATTCAGTGCCACGCGAAAATTTTAAACGATCTATCATATAACGACTCACGCGGCGCAATACATGCAATAGAGACGTGGCAGACTTTATTGGATTTAAGAAATGCTTGATTTCACTTGATGTAATCATCATGCCGCCTAGCACTACTCTGATTGGATCTCCAATAAGATCAAAGTCAGCTCCTAAATGACGCCCATCGAATGGTGCTGGACTTAAAGCCCGCCCTTTATCAACACCGCCAGCACGATTTGAGTGATAGTCGGGAGCTCCAGCTAAAACGAACTTTATCTCTGAGCATTTTTCGATTTCCTGAACAGCTTTTGGGCCATATTTGAGGTAAGTATCGATTTTCTTCTCATTATAATAACTTCCCAATTCACCACGTAAATATATACGTGCTTGATCGAGTGAATCATCAATTCCAGCCTTAATGGCATGATCAGAGCATGGCACCCAAATCATTGCATTCGATAATGCAGTCGTGCCACCTATCTTGGAGGCTTTTTCACATAACATCACTGAATATCCAGCAGATGATGCATAGAGCGCTGCACAGATACCTGCAGCGCCGCTACCAATGATTAAAAAATCAGTAGTTTTTTCATTACTCACTAGGTTTATTTCCTTGAGAATGGAATGGCCTTGAAGTCTTCAGCTATTGTTTTCACCGCATGCTCTATCGGAATGCGCTCGATGGACGATGCACCGACGAAACCCACACATTGGGTGTTTTCATAAACTCGACGGGTATCTTCTGGCGATGCTATTTTACCGCCATGGCAGAGAAAGGTTGGTGTATGGCCGGCTACTATAACAGCGTCTACCATTTCTGAGATTTTGCGTATTTCTTCATCTATTTTAGTTTCAGTTTCGTGCCCCGAAAGCCCACCGCTCGTGGCGCCGACATGAGGCACTATACAATCGACACCCTTTTCAGCTACATCTATTGCATCTTGGACTGTTGCCACATAAGCCATAGAAAAAATGTCACGTGCGGTAGCTTTTTCGATCAGCTCAACTTCGCGTTTCCAGCCAAGATCTACTTTGCCTCTCCGCTTACGCCAGCGTTCACCCATAGTAGAAATAGTAGGATAATTGATAATGCCTGAGTACCCAGCTGCTTGGAATTCATCGAGTAGCTGATCTAAATCCATGCGCGTTGGATCCCAAGCCTCGATCCCACCAACTAAGGGTGTGTCTGATACTACATTTCGAATCTCAGCTGCCATGTCGATCGTGATAGTATTGGAGTCTCCGATACGACTCGTTGGCAGACCCATAAGCCTTGACTTGCCAGTGCTGTATACAATCAGCAAATCTGCGCCGCCAAGAGCAGCGCATTTAGCAATCAAACCACAGCTAGTGCCTGCTGCGAGAATAGGACGACTGGCTTTTGTTTCTTCAGCCAGGCGATTCAATATATTTTGTCGGGAAAAATTCTTCATGAAGACCTATTAAGTTGTGCAACCATCCAGTCGGCGCAGAGCATTCCGAATTCGGGATCATTGATGTGTAAATCATTCTCTAAGACAGGAATATCTGCTCTGAGCGTCTGCTTCATTGTATCGCGCCATGACATATTAGCCACCGGGTCATGGAAGGGTTTACCTGGGCGATCGTAATCCGATACGCCTTGCGCCGGCCAGAATACTGCAACTGGCCCTATAGATTGGTTTATCCTGACCGCCGTTTGGTAAGCAATCTTTGCGGTTTCATCAGAATTTGTGCGCACGAGCGTTGTCATTGATGTGTGTCGATATGTGGTACGGTCCAAAAGATGATTTGGCATCGATTCTGGTGGTCCAAAATTAACCATATCAACTGCTCCTGGTGCAATGATTTGAGGAATACCAGTCCTAGCTGCTGCTTTTAAGCGATCTTCCCCTGCGCTGGCCGTTCCATCCAATAGCAGGTCTGCCATTTCTGTTGTTGTTAGGTCGACTACGCCATCAAATTCGCCTTTGGCGATAAGTGATTCCATAGTGCGTCCACCTGCACCATTTGCTGGAAATACGATGACAGTCACATCAGAATCTTCAAGACGAGACATCACTGATTGAACTGCTGGTGTAGTGACACCAAAAGCTGTAACAGCAACTGTTTTTCCAGGTCGAATTGCCTCTTGCACCCATTCCAATCCATGTAGCATATTTGCTGCATTGATCAACACGCTGCGCGTGAACTTGTTTATACCCATTAGATCCACAATTGTTGGCAGAAGTATGGTGTCAGAAGTGGTAGCAATCTCCGCCAGCAGTGCTGGCCGAGCGCTTGTAACAAGTACCTTTGGAAATCCATAGGGAAGGTCGCATGTTATTTGATGAAATATGCCAGCACCCTTGCCACCACCTACTCCTGCGATCGCAGAGATATTTCCCGTTTTGAATAACTCATTAACTATGGCAATTGCACCAGATGCCATTGCATTGAGTGCTTCTGCTGGTCCATCAAAATCAATGGGAATTTTAGCTTTATTTGTGATGGATTCGCGTGTTATGTCCCCAGGAAACTTTGGAGAACCAGCAGTCCCAATATCCATGACAATCACTGAGCGGCCATATGAAACAAGTTGCTTCTTGAGAAATGCGATTTCATCTCCCTTGGAATCAAGGGTAGCGACAAGTAAAATATTACCTTTGGGTGTGCTCATTCGTTTCTCGGTTTATCTAACAATCGACCTATGTAATAGGCCTGCGAGATTAGATCAGATCTAGATTTATATCAGTCATGGCGGATTTTCCGCACGATTGCGTATTAATTATGTTGATATTTCCACTTTGTAGCATAAACCGGCGACGTTGCCGACAGCTGGTGTATCATCGACATCGCGTTTGTCGAGCAATGTTTATACTCCAATGACTTTACGGTCTTTTGGGGGGGGAACTGAAATACGGTAAGTTATGGAATGCTCTGTAATTTATTTATTGGTTTTTCATCTGATAGAAGCTGGAACAGAAATGGCAGACTTAGTATTGATTCGTTTTATAGATTGGTGAGGTAACACTACTATCTACCAATAAAGCGCTTTATTTAGGGCGTCCAATTTCAACAGGAGAGAAATATGAATTTTCGACAAACGTTAAAATCAGCAGTGTTTGCAATTACTGCTGCATTTATGAGTACCACGGTGTTTGCGGAAGAGCTAAAAATTGGACTTGTTCAGATTAATCAACAGGCCCTCTTTTTCAATCAAATGAATGAAGGTGCAAATACGGCAGCAGAGGCTGCAGGGGTCGAATTATTTATTTTTAATGCAAACAATGACCCAGCAAAGCAGGCAGATGCTATCGAAACCTACATTGCTGAAGGTGTGGATGGTCTAGTGGTAGTGGCGATTGATGTAAATGGCGTCATGCCAAGTGTGATAGATGCTGCCGCTGCAGGTATCCCAGTTGTTGCTGTTGATGCAATCTTGCCGGAGGGCCCACAGAAGGCTCAAGTCGGTGTTGATAACGCACTTGCAGGACAATTGTTAGCGACTCATCTCATCGACCATCTTGATGGCAGTGGTTTTGAGGGCGTGGAGCTTGGCATTGTTGGTGCACTTAATTCGTTTATTCAGAATGTCCGTCAGAAAGGCTTTGAAGATGGGATTTCAGATGATTCACGTATTAAGATTGTAGGCATAGTTGATGGCCGTAATTCGCAGGACAATGCTCTAAGGTCTGCTGAGAATTTGATAACAGCAAATCCTGGAATTGATGTGATTTATGCAACTGGTGAGCCAGCTCTTGTAGGCGCAATTGCTGCCGTTGAAAGTCAAGGCCGGACTGACGACATTGAAGTAATCGGTTGGGATTTGACTGGCGAAGTTATTGCTGGAATCGATGCTGGGTATGTAACCGCTGTAATTCAGCAGGATCCGACAGGCATGGGTAATGCTGCAATAAATTCAGTTCTTAAATCCATCGCAGGTAAGGTGATTGAATATGATGTTGCCGTACCAGTCACTATTGTTACAAAGTATAATGTTGATCCTTATCGTGAGATTTTTAAGTAATGGTTTCGCAAGACTTGTTGAGTAAGGAGGCGGACCAAGCCACCTTCAATCAATCAAAACCGCGTATTTCTGTGCGAGGAATAAAAAAACGCTTTGGTGCGGTTGAGGCTTTGCGCGGCGTCGATCTGGATATCTATCCAGGCGAGTGCTTGGGTCTCGTGGGCGACAACGCAGCAGGTAAATCAACTTTTACCAAAATGTTATCTGGAGTGTATGTGCCGGATGAAGGTGAGATGAAAATTGATGGCCATGAGGTTCAGTTCGAGACGCCGAATGATGCCCGAAAGCATCGGATTGAGATGGTCTATCAAGACTTAAGCCTTTGCGACACGATTGACATTCCAGGTAATCTTTTTCTGGGACGAGAGCTACGCAAGTCACCTGAATTTTTTGGATTCTTGGATAAGCGCAAGATGCGAAAGAGCACTCAGAAGATGCTGGATAAATTGCAAATCCGTATTCCAAATATAAATTCTAAGGTTGCGATGCTATCGGGGGGTCAGCGTCAAGCCATCGCTATCGCACGCGCTGCAGCATTTAATCCTGATTTATTAATTATGGATGAGCCAACATCGGCACTTGCAGTTGCTGAAGTGGACGCCGTGTTGGACCTGATAAACCGTTTAAAGGAAACGGGAGTGTCGATTATTCTGATAACACATCGATTGCAGGACTTATTTCGCGTTTGTGACCGCATTGCCGTTATGTATGAGGGCACAAAAGTGGCTGAAAGAAACATACATGATACTGATCTTGAAGATTTAGTTAATCTGATTGTTGGAGGGCATGCACATGCAGCCACAAAACAAAAATAAGAGCAGTGCGTTAACAGAATTTTTAGCGCAAAATGCGCAGGTATCTAGCATCGCTGTTTTTCTGTTGGTTTGTGTTATTGGCTTTTCAGCTTCGACAGACGCCTTTCTATCTAGTCCTAATCTTTTAAATCTTCTTCGCCAATCTGCTCCTTTAATGATTGTAGCGGTGGCGATGACTTTTGTAATTACCACCGCTGGAATTGATTTATCAGTTGGTTCAACTCTTGCACTTGCCAATGCTCTGGTAGCTATTCTTATTGCGCAGGCAACACCTTGGCCTTTGGCAGCGCTAATTGTACTGAGCGTGGGTGCATTGATTGGATTGATGCAGGGTTGGTTTATTGCGTATGAAAAAATTCCACCATTTATTGTCACGCTTGCAGGATTATCGATTTTCCGCGGTATCGCACTTTTGATGACCGAAGGCTTTTCTATTCCAATTGATCGAAGCTCAGGTTTTTTAGCCCTTGGCCGTGGCTGGTTTATGGGTGTGCCAATCCCTGCAATTTTGGCAATAATTGTTGTAGTGGTCGGTCTTATTACGCTCTCACAGACAACGTTTGGGCGACACGTGATTGGCATTGGTGCGGATACAGAGTCGGCACGTCGTGCGGGTATCTCGACAAAGCGCGTAATTATTATGGTTTATGTTCTAGCCGGAGTAGCCGCAGCTTTTGCTGGTTTAATTTTTGCCGCACGCCTTGCAAGTGGTAGCTCAAACGCTGGTGTTGCATTCGAACTGGAGGTTATCGCGGCAGTTGTTCTGGGGGGAACTTCTTTAATGGGCGGTCGTGGATCCGTAGCTGGTACGGTACTCGGAGCGCTGACTATTGTTGTGATTGGTAACGGACTGATCCTATTACATGTATCTCCATTCTTCACGCAAATTGTTACTGGGAGTATCATCTTGATTGCGATCTGGTTAAATACAAGAGTTTTTACTCGCATAGTTACAACTCATTGAGGAGTAAGATGATGTCGGAATCAACCGCTATGACAGTACTAGGTCCGATCTCTACTTCGGAGCTTGGAACCACGCTGATGCATGAGCATGTCTTCAATGACTGTTCTTGTGCTTGGCGTGGTCATGAACCCGGCTATCATTCAGAAATTATGCATAAAAAAGTTGATGCTTCTATGCAGCAGCAACTTATTGAAGATCCGTTTGGATGTTTAGATAATTGCGGTAATGATGATGAAGCGTTGGCTATTCAAGAGCTCGCACCGGTCGCTGTCCATGGTGGACAGACATTGGTGGATCCAACAAATCGTGGTGTTGGGCGTGATCCCGAGGCCCTCATGCGAGTGGCGAAAGCCACTGGGCTTAATATCATAATGGGCTCGGGCTATTATTTACACAGCTCACATCCAGCTGAATTGAGTGCTCTATCGGTCGATGATATTGCATCGGAGATAGAGAGCGAATATGAAGTTGGTGTCGATCAATCTGGTGCTCGAATCGGTTTAATTGGCGAGATTGGTGTTAGCACCGAATTTACTGATTCTGAGATGAAGGTTTTAAAGGCTTCAGCTAAGGCCGCTGTCCGAATAGGTCTCCCGCTAATGGTGCATCTGCCAGCCTGGGATAGGCATGGACATAAGGTGTTAGATGTAGCTGAGTCTTGTGAGCTGGATCCTGCGCGTATCATCCTTTGTCACATGAATCCTTCTCATGATGATCAGCCATATCAACAAGCTTTGGCTGCGCGGGGCGCCTTTATTGAATATGACATGATTGGCATGGACTATATATTTGAGCAGGGTACTGTTACTTGCCCGACAGATCATGAAAGTGCGATAGGCCTCGCAAATTTGGCTGAAGCTGGCTATTTAGATCAATTACTTTTGTCGCAGGATGTTTTTCTAAAGTCCATGCTCAGCGCCTATGGAGGCAAAGGTTATGCCCATCTTTTTTCGGAATTCTTGCCTCGTCTATTGGGCCATGGTTTTGGTCAGAAAGAGATCGATCATATGATGATATCCAATACAGCTACTTCCCTTGAAATTCAAAAATAAAGAATATTACCTATGACCAACGTTGATGCCTCCTGTGCCTTTCTCGCTCAAAACTTAGAGCGCTTTTCTTCAATTCGTCAAGAATTTCACATGCAACCTGAGCTCGCATATGAAGAGAAGGAAACCTCTACTCGCATAGCAAATTTTCTTACAGATATTGGATGGACGGTCTCAAGGGGTATTGGCGGCACTGGAGTTGTAGCGACTTTAGCTGGAGGTACAGGTTCAACCATAGGACTTCGTTCTGATATGGACGCTCTTCCAATTATCGAAAATACTCATGTCGCTCATTCAAGTCGTAATGCCGGAAAAATGCATGCTTGTGGCCATGATGGACATATCACAATTTTACTAGCTTTAGCAGAGTTACTAGTTCAGGAGAAAGAAAGGCCAGGAGATGTAAACCTATATTTTCAACCGGCTGAGGAAACTGGAAGTGGAGCACAATCGATGCTGGAAGATGGAGTACTCAAAAGGTTCCCATGTGATCAGATGTTAGGCCTACATAATTGGCCAACTCTTCCATTAGGAGTTGTTTCGGTGCGCCAAGGTGTGCAGATGAGCGCTTTTCAATCGCTTGAATTGGATTTTTTATGTGGTGGTGGTCATGCAGCAATGCCAGAAAATTGCCCAGATATTTTTTCTGCTATGTCTGATTTTCTTAGTCAATCATATTCTAAAATAAGAAATTTAAAGCATGAAAATGCACCGGTTAGTTTTTCCTTTACGCGCGTCAAAGGTGGCAGCGCCATAAATATAATTCCAACCACAATTAGTTTAGAGGCGAGCTTTAGATATAGCTCCAATAGTCAGTTTTTGATGGTTTGCGATATTGTTGATGAAATCCGAAAGCAGATTATTAAAAATTATGGAGTTGATATTGATTTGAGGTGGATAGAACGATTTGCTCCACTTGTTAATGATGAGGTTGTTACCTCGAGCCTGGTTAAAAGCCTGTCGGATATCCCCAGTGTGAAATATCAAGAAACAGCTGCTCCTTCAATGGTTGCAGATGATTTCGGGTATTTTGCCGAGCATGTACCAAGTTGTTATTTTTGGGTTGGCACTGGACAGAAAAATACAAATCTTCATGCGGATAATTATGATTTTAACGATAATGTTTTGAAGATTGCTCCAGCTATCTTATATAACTATGTTATGCGTTCTGGGCCTCGGGACTAAATGAAAGAAGCATTAACTTAAGTTTTATTTGCGTAAGTTGACTGGAATTTTTTTTTAAAAAACGATTACACATTAATTATTTATAATAGATCCCGACTAACTTGCTGTCGGAAAATTATTGCTGGTTTCTTGCACGCTACCTAAAAATCGAAACTCTTAATATGAGGATAATCTAGAGATGTCAGTTGGACAATTACGAGACAATGCAATTACATCGCTGTTCAAGCAGCCTAAAATTGTCATCGGTGTCATACACTCAAAGGCACTTCCAGGCGCTCCAAGATACAGCGGCGATCCGGTTTCAAAGATTTATGATTATGCGTTAGCTGAGGCGCAACGTTATGCAGAAGCGGGCGTAGATGGACTGATTGTTGAAAATCATGGCGATATTCCGTTTCTTAAGCCGGATGTCATTGGACCAGAAACTGCTGCCTGTATGGCTGTTATGACTGAGCGCGTCCGAGTTAAAACGGGCCTGCAAGTCGGTGTAAACGTTTTAGCAAATGGGGCCCTTCAGGCGCTGTCCATTGCACAAGCAGCAGGCGCTTCATTTATACGTGTTAATCAGTGGTCGAATGCTTATGTCGCCAATGAGGGATTAGTAGAAGGACCAGCTGCTATGGCGTTGCGCTATCGTAGAAATATTGGCGCCGAAGCAGTTCGAATTTTTACTGATGTACATGTTAAGCATGGTGCGCATGCAATTACTGCTGATCGCAGCATTGAAGAGTTGGCTCGTGATAACGAGTTCTTCGACGCTGATGTGGCAATTGCGACAGGTCAGCGAACTGGTAATGCCGCAACCCAAGAAGAGCTTGCCACTATAGCTGAAGCAACAAGTTTGCCTGTGTTGGTTGGTAGTGGTGTTAGTGAGAGTAACGTGGAAAGAATAATGTCGATTGCAAGTGGTGTAATAGTCGCAAGCTCTCTTAAGAAAGATGGTGTTTGGTGGAACTCCGTTGATCCGGTGCGTGCACGAAGCTTCATGCGGGCGGTAGAGGATATGCGGTGACACTAAGAGTCATCGGTAATACAACACGAGATATTTTCTATCTAACGCAAAATTTTCCTATGCCTGGTGAGAGCGTTCTTGCATTTGAACGAAAAGAAGATGTTGGAGGGAAGGGTTTTAATCAAGCTGTAGCGGCGGCTCGTGCTGGAGCTAAAGTCTGCTTTACAACATCTATAGGCAATGATGCGCCAGCCGAGATCTTACGTATGGCGATTAACGCTGAAGAAGGAATGGTAGCTAATATTTTGACCGCGCCATTTTCTACGGATGAATCAGTCATCATGATCAGCGATGAAAGCGAAAATGCAATAGTTAGCACTGCTGACTGTGCTAGGTGGCTTGATGTTCAGAGTTTGGCTCCGACCTTAGAATCAGTAATTCAGGGTGATCTGCTTCTAATGCAAGGAAACATGAATCATGAGACGACTGCGAATGCTCTAAGTCAGGCACGAGCGCGTGGCGCAATCAGTGTCCTGAATATTGCCCCACTTCCACAAGATGCTGCTGCACTGGTAGAAATGGCAGATATTGTCGTCTTAAATCTGGTCGAAGCTTGCACCATTTTGGGGCATACATGTGTAAAAATTGAGACTAACTCTATTGCTTCCGCTATCAACAGTGGCAAGATGTTGCAGGAGCAGAGCGGATCAATTATTTTACTAACCTTGGGCTCGAATGGCTGTGTCATCCTCTCTCCTGATGCTGAGCCCATTGAAATTTCGGCTCCTCGAGTCGAGGCGGTGGATACAACTGGCGCAGGAGACACCTTTACAGGATGGTTTTGTGCAGGGCGAATGAGGGGGCTGTCACTCGAAGATGCTGTCAAGGAGGCTGTAGATGCTGCCGCTTTGATGGTAACTCGCCTTGGCACAGGAAATGCTCTGCCTTCACGAACAGAGTATGTAAAATTTTTAGAGGAACAATGTCAGAATGAACTTGGTTGAGCCAGAGAGAACACCTATCTATACTCAACCACAATTCGAAAAAGCCCGGCGGGGTGCTAGACAAAAATTACGCTTTTTAGCTCAGTTAAAAACGTAAGAGTGCATTTTTCCAAAGAGTATCTCGGAATTTTGGTATATATGAGTTAACCGATAGCACGCAGGCTGCGTGCAATTGCAACACAATTTAAATCATCAGCTCTCTGGAGAATTATTGATGGAGAAGAAAATTCGCGTAATCGTCGCCGGTGGTGGAACGGCTGGCTGGACGACAGCCCATTGCTTGGCCAAGCGGCTGGGTAATATGCTCGAAATCATTCTAGTGGAATCTGATCAGATTGGAACCGTTGGTGTGGGTGAGGCGACAATTCCTACCATGCGTAGATTTCATCAGTTTTTTGGAATTGATGAGCGTGAGTTTATGCGTGAAACCCAGGGAACATTTAAGCTCGGCATTGACTTCGTCAACTGGAGCAGGCCAGGCGAAAGCTATATTCACTCTTTTGGTGATATTGGTCAAAGTACATGGATGGCTGAATTTCATCAGTATTGGATGGAGGCTCAGGCAAATGGTTTTGGGGGTAGCTTGGATGACTATTGTCTCGAATTGAAGGCGGCCCAGGAAGATAAATTTGCTATAAAAGTTGGCGAGACGTCATTGGCGTATGCTTTTCACATGGATGCAACGGCCTATGCTAAATGGCTGCGCAAAAAAAGTGAATTACTTGGCGTCCAGCGAGTTGAAGGCAAAATTAATGAAATTACTGTTGATCCAGTGACGGGTAATATTACATCGTTGGAGTTAGAGCATAACAGACAGGTTGCCGGTGATTTTTTTATTGATTGTAGTGGCTTTAGAGGCTTGTTGCTTGGCGATGCATTGGATGTTGAATTCGAGGACTGGAGTCATTGGATAGCCTCTGACCGCGCTTGGGCAGTTCAGACGAAAAATATTGAACCGCCTGTTCCTTACACAAGTGCGATTGCACATCCTATCGGTTGGCAGTGGCATATTCCTCTGCAAACTCGCACTGGTAATGGTCTTGTTTTTAGTAGCCAATTTTGTTCCGAAGATGAAGCTCTTACAACTTTGCTTGGCAATGTTACTGGTGAAACAACCACTGAGCCTCGTCTCTTAAAATTTAAAACAGGTCGCCGAATAAATCCATGGCACAAAAACTGTGTTGCTATAGGTTTAGCGAGTGGCTTTATCGAACCTCTTGAATCGACCAGCATACATTTGATTAACACCTCGCTCGTACGCTTGATGAATCTCTTTCCATTTTCAGGTGAAATGGAGTCGTTAACGGAGCGCTTTAATCGTGAAACCCGTCTTGAATGGGAGGCAGTGCGTGATTTCATTATTCTGCATTACAAGCAGACATTTCGGGATGATAGTGAATTCTGGAATTATTATCGTACGATGGATATTCCAGACAGCCTTGCTCATCGTCTAGAGATATTTAAAGAAAGCGGTTATGTGTGGCAGGATGAGGTGAATCTGTTTCGCTCACATTCTTGGGTGCAGGTAATGATTGGGCAGGGTTTAATTCCAGAATACCATCACCACGCTGGCCGCATGCTGCCACCGAATGAACTAAAGAGACAACTTGATGGGATGATCACTTCTATTGATCAGAATCTTGCCAAGCTGCCCAGTCATAGTGACTTCATTAAACAGTATTGCCCGGCGGTAGAGCTGAGTGACAATGAATAAAGATTGAATGCAAGAGATCAAAATCGGGGGATCAGAAAATGAATAAGAATTTAAAAATATTTAAAAAAATATTTCTTTCTATTTCAATATTAATTTTTTCTAGCAGCCTAACTCAATATGCTGGAGCAGCTCATCATGGAGCACATGAACATCATGCGGACCCATTAAAGGTCTTAATGATTACAGGCGGTGGCCCCTATCACGATTACTACACTCAATTAAGACAGCTCACAGAGGGCTTAACTGATCGCATCGGTAATATTGAATTTACTATTGAGCATAATGAGGGTGCGAATAAACGAGATATGTATTTCAAATTTGAGAGTCTGCAAACAAATGAGTGGACACAAAATTTTGATTTAGTTTTATACAACAGTTGTAACCTTCATGTGGCTCAAGGTAATCCTGAGTATGTCGATAAAATTATTCAAGCTCATGTTGAGAGTCAAATACCTGCAGTGATGACACATTGCCCAATGCACTTGCATCGAACAAATGCTCCAAATTGGTATAACTTTACTGGAGCTGAATCTTATGTGCATGAAGTTGTTAATACTCCTTTTACGATAGAGCTACTTGAGCCGAATAATCCTATTATGGTTAATTTCCCTGATACTTGGCGGACTCCTAATGGGGAACTCTATATGCCAGTTGAGTTAAAGGATAATGCCACTCCGCTGGCACGTGCTTATGGCGCAGAACCAGCTGAATTTTTTCCTATAGCTTGGACTCATGAGTATGAAGGGGTTCGAGTATTCAGTAGCACTTTGGGCCACCACAATGTGACTATGGGTTCCGATGTAAATCTAAATCTGGTAGCAGCTGGATTATTATGGGCAGCTGGCAAGCTTAATGATGATGGTGCTCCATATAAAGGATATTCAGGTGAGAGAGGATTGGGATGGATTTCCTTGCTTAAGGGGGGGACTCTACATGGTTGGCGTGCTACCCAGACAACTGATTGGGCATCATTTAGTTGGTGGGATGGAAAAGATATTTGGCCATCAAAAGAAAATATGGGTACTGATTCTTTTAAACTAGTTGCTGGTAAAGCTGAACATTTGTTACGCATGCCAAAGCATGACGCTCCTGACCCTGATGTTTATTCAAATACTGTTCTTGTTGAGGGTCCACAGAGTAACTTATTTTATTTAGGACCGATTGATGGCGGTGATTTTAAAAATTTCGATTTCAAAGTTGATGTATATACCTCTCCTGGTTCGGCTTCAGGAATCTATTTTCATACCCGTTATAAAAACGATGGACGTCCTGTTTATGGTTATGAGGCTCAAATTAATGCTAGTCGTCGTGGTGAGAGTAAAACCGGTAGTTTGGTTGGGGTAAGTGAAGTTAATACTGCCTCACATACAGATAACGAATGGTTTAGTTACTACATCAAGGTTGATGGCAAGAAAGTAACAATAAAAGTAAATGGCGAAACAGTTAATGAATTTACTGAACCACAAGATGCAGAAGGACCGGCTAGTCTTCGCCGGGGGACAATTGCTCTGGAATCTATAAGTTCAAAAAAAAGTCGTGTTCAGTTTCGTAATCCGAGAATTCGTCTATTACCAGATAGTAACTAGAGAGAGTCTGAATTATGAGAGGCATTAAGGTATTAATTTTTTGCTGTTTTGCTGCTCTTTCAACGGCTGGTCTTGCGCAGCGGGACTTTAGTCAGGTTGAAATTACCACCCACCGTCTGGCGGACAATCTTTATTACCTAAAGGGTGCGGGGGGTAATATTGGCATGTTAGTGGGTGAGGATGGCGTCTTCCTCATAGATGACCAGTTTGCACCGCTGACAGAAAAAATTCTTGCTGCTATTAGTGCCGTCACCGACCAGCCAGTACGATTTGTGTTTAACACTCATCATCATGGCGATCACACCGGGGGAAATCAGAATCTTGGCAAGGCGGGGGCTGTGATCGTAGCCCATGAGAATGTTAGGGTTTTATTGATAAAGGGTATCGAGGGTCTTCTTGAGGAATGGGCTCATCAACGGCGATCACCTAGAGGCGATATTGATCAACTTCTTACCGCGGATCAGCGTGCTGGTTTACCGGTACTCACTTATAAGGATTCGGTGCACTTTCATTTAAACGGTGAAAACATTCATGCCTTCTATAACGGTCCTGGCCACACCAGCGGTGATTCATTTGTACACTTCCAAAACGCCAATGTCATCCATACTGGAGACGTTTTCAGGACCACGGGTTACCCGTTTGTGGATGGTAAAGCTAGTGGAAGTTTCCTGGGTATCTTGGCGAGTTATGAAATGCTGTTGGAAATCTCCAATCCGGATACGGTTTTTTTACCAGGACACGGCGTTCCCAGCGGCCAGGATGATATTAGAGAACAGCTGGAAATGCTTTACACCATCCGTGACCGGGTAAAGACTGGCATTAATGATGGTTTGAATCTGGAGCGCATCCAATCGACCAATCCCACTGCTGAATATGATGACCGTTGGGCCGGCGGTAAAGTTAAAGGTCCAGATTTAGTGAAGGTGGTCTATAACGAGTTGATATATAAATAAAATAAAGAGGATCGCAAGGCGCAAAGCCGGTGCTGTGGATTGTGGGAGCCTGGATATGAAGATGAGATATATTTTAAGCAGTTTTGTAATCACCATCGTGTTGATATATGTCTTTCTTGATGATGATGAATTGATTGAGTCAAATACTCTTTCATCTGACCAGGATAATTTTAGTGCCGTTTATGTGATGAGTGACAATCTCGGTGATATGGGATTTAACGATAATGCTGCAATGGGCTTTGCGCGCGTTGAAGAAGAGGGTGTAAAAACTCGTCTACTTCAGGCATCACCTACCGATCCGCAGCTTTGGCTTCAAAATCTTGAGGCTGTCTCAAATTCGGGTGATTGGGATGTGGTTTTTACTGGTCCAAATATGCACGATAATCTGGCTGTAGTTGCACCGAAAAATCCAGATCAGATTTATGTCTTTTTTGACGATGAATTGATAGAACCAAATGTTCTTTCAATTAAATACGCTCAGAACGAAGGATCTTATCTTGCGGGGGCTCTTGCAGCGGTTGCTGCGACGGACATCGAAAATTTTCCGTTGTCATCGGGTAAAGCAAAAATCGCCATCGTCGCAGGCATGGATTTGCCAATAATTCAGGACTTTATTCTTGGCTTTAAGCAGGGTGCCACCACTATGGTGCCAGACATTGAGATTCAAATTATTTTCATAGGTAATTTCAATGATGCGCAAAAGGCCTACGATCTAACTCGCACTGCTATCGAGAATGGCGCCAATGTAGTTTATAACGTGGCGGGTCCTGCTGGGTTAGGTACCCTCAAGGCAGCAGCTGATTCAGATAAGTATGCCATCGGCGTGGACTCTAATCAGAATGGTATCCACCCTGACAACGTGCTTGCGTCCATGCTCAAGCAAATCGGTAATTCAATCTACAACTCGATTGAACAGATCAAGGCGGGCCAAGCCAATTTCGGTACAGTTCAAGTGTTTGGCTTACAGGATGAGGGGGTTGCGCTGATTTATAACAATAAGATCGTTCCTGAACAAGTAAAAGCTCAGATAGAGTTTGCAGAGGTAAAAGTCACCAGCGGTGAGATTGAGGTTGATTCAGCTTTCTGATTAATAAAAATGGCGCGAGGGGCGATCGAAAGGCTGCCTGCTATTTTAAGGAACTTGCTTTAGCGAAAACGGGTATTCCACGATGGATCATGACAATATTCTTGTGCTTGATAGTATCGGTAAAAAGTTTGGTGACATAGTCGCACTGGAGAATGTTGATTTGTCAATCCGACGTGGCGAAGTCCACGTGGTGTGTGGTGAAAATGGCGCGGGCAAATCCACGCTTATGAATATTCTAGTTGGTATTCATTCTGCTGATGGCGGCAAAATTTTCTTTAACGGTAAAGAAACGAAAATTCGTGATCCACTGGCCGCTGGAGCCATGGGTATTGGTATGGTGCATCAGCACTTTACGTTAGTTCCGTCGATGAGCGTTGCAGAAAATCTGTTTCTTGGGCACCACCTACTTCGATTCGGAATTTTTTCGGATCATCGCACTATGGTGGAACGTGCGGATATACTTATTGATACTTATAGTTTTGCCCTCGATCCGGAGGCAATCGTGAGCTCGCTTTCAGTAGGACAACGACAGCGTGTGGAAATCCTCAAAGCGTTGGTGTTTGACGCGGAACTTTTGATTTTGGATGAACCCACAGCTGTTTTGACTCCACCTGAAGTAGAAGAGCTACTTAAGGTTATTACTAATCTGCGTGATCGTGGACGGACTGTTCTTTTCATCACTCATAAATTGCGCGAAGTTAAAGCTGTCTCTGATCGGGTGACGATTCTGCGACGCGGTAAAAATATTTCAACACATATCACTAAAACTGTGACTGAAAATGATATCGCTCGGGATATGGTCGGCAGGGATGTTTTTTTGACTGGTCGGCAGGGCCAAGATCATGGCATGCGCACTTTTGGTGAAAGTGTGTTGCAACTTGAAAATGTAAGTATTACTAATTCCAGTGGGCGACTTCTGTTGGATAATATTGATTTGGATGTGCGCGCTGGAGAGGTTCTGGGAGTAGCTGGCGTGGATGGTAATGGACAGACCGAACTGGCTGAGGCAATAGCTGGCTTAATTCCAATTCAAGCTGGTGCGATAAGATTGGATGGTACGGATATTACTCATGTATCTGTCGCAGGTCGCCAGGAGGTTGGCCTAGGTTTCGTACCTGAAGATCGGCTGGACAGAGGTCTAAGTAGCAACATGAGCGTCGCCGAAAACATGGCGGCGACGAATTATCTGAGAGAGGGTATTTTGAGGCGTGGTTTCGTGGATAAGGACCAGCTTACTGAATTCACTCAAAAAGGTATCGAGCAGTTCGATATTCGCGGTGCTAAACCTGATCTTGCTGTGGCTTCATTGTCTGGCGGTAATATGCAAAAGGTTGTATTAGCACGTGAATTCGCTCGCGAACCTAAGGCATTACTGGTCAGTCAGCCAACAAGGGGGCTCGATATCGGCGCATCCGAATTCGTCTACTCTGAAATCCTTTCAGCTGCCGATAAGGGAAACGGTATTCTTCTTATCTCGTCTGAACTTTCTGAAATATTCGCGCTCGCTGACCGGATTGCGGTCATATACTCGGGTTGCATAATGCAAGTTTTGACACGCGAGGATGCAGACGAAGAGACCATAGGTATTCTGATGAACGGTGGCAAGGAACACGCGGCATGATGAGCGCTGAGCTCAAAGGGTCACTTAATGCATTAATAGCGCCCATAGGGGCTATTGTGTTGACCATGTTGCTGGGGTTTATTTTGGTTGCTGCAATTTCAGATGAGCCAGTACTGGCTTATCGTGAACTTATGTTCGCAAATTTTGACTCTCTTAGTAACTTTGCAATGTTTCTCAATCGTGCGACACCACTGGTGTTGATCTCGGTAGGCATCACGTTTGCTTTTCGGGCGGGTGTATTCAATGTGGGTGGTGAGGGGCAACTTTTTGCTGGGGCGATTACCACAACAGTCGTGGGTATCGCATTCGCTACATTGCCCGCTATGATTCTGTTTCCGTTTGCTGTCATTTCAGGTATTGCAGCAGGTGCTGCAGTCGGCTGGGTGCCAGGAATTCTAAAAGTTAAATTGGGTGTCGATGAAGTAGTTGTGACGTTAATGCTCAATACCATTGTGCTGCTATTCACCTCATATTTAGTTAACCAAGTTATTCGTGATACGACGGCGTATGGAGCGGTCAGTTGGGAGTTGCCTGAACATATTTGGCTGCCAAGTATTCCTGGTATTCCGGATGCCACCAGCGGGTTTATGATCGCGGTGGTTCTCTCGTTGGCCAGTTGGGTCGTTCTATTCCGTACTCAATGGGGTGCAGAGGTCCGCTCATCTGGAACGAATCTGCGTTATGCTGAAGCCGTAGGGATTGCCGCAGGTAAGAGGGTAATTACGGCAATGTTGATCGCGGGTGGCTTTGCTGGTTTTGCAGGCTCTCTTTATGTATTGGGCATCGGGCATCGGTTTGAGCAGAATTTCTCACCAGAATACGGACTGATCGCACTGACATGTGCCCTTTTGGCTCGCGTCAATCCTATTGCGTCGCTGTTCACTGCACTTTATTACGCGTTGATGCTAAACGGGGCTGCTTATATGCAGATCTCTACCGAGGTACCACGCTCACTGGTTATTCTGCTCACTGGTTTGTTGGTATTGCTAATGACGGCGCGTTTGGCGCGTAAGGACACCAATACTCAAACTTTTGATGCGTTCTAGGAGGAATACCTATTTCATACGAATCCTTATTTGCTTCAGTACTGGAACAGTCGACTCCATTAGTATTGGCAGCTTTGGCAGCAATGATTACCTTGCGTGCGAATATCCTGAACGTTGCTGTTGAAGGTATGATGCTGGTATCAGCCTTTAGCGCCATTGCAGTAGGATCGGTTTCAGGTAGTGCGCTTGCTGGATTTAGTGCGGGTATTTTCGGAGCAGTTATTACCTCCTTGGTGTTCTCGATCATCACCTTGCGGTTTGGTGCTGGATTCATCGTTGCAGGCCTAGGGATCAACTTATTGGCTGCAGGTGGGACATTGTTTGCATTGGAGCGCTGGTACAATAGTCCGGGCGGGCTGCGGCCGCTTGGGTTTCCTGAAATATGGTATGTCCCGGAGGGCAGCCTGTCCTTTGTTCCGTTTCTGGGCTCAGTGTTGGAGGGGCAAAGCATTATCGTGCTATTGACTTTTTTGGCTGTGCCCGCCTGCTGGATATTTTTGTATCGAACGCCGACAGGTTCATATCTACGTGCTGCCGGCGAAGATGAAAATGCAGCGCGCTCTGCTGGTATTAACGTCGTGCGCATGAAAATGCTAGCAGTGACGATTAGTGGCCTTCTTTCTGGGCTTGCTGGTGCACAGCTTGCGATGAACAAGTTGCATTTTTTTCTCCCCAATATGACAGCTGGCCGAGGTTTCATTGGGCTCGCTGCTACATTGTTTGGTGCCGGACATCCTTGGGCAACATCTGGCGCTGCAGTTTTGTTTGGCTTTTTTGGTGCGCTTGGGGATCGCCTGCAGGCTTTCGATATACCAGCGCAGTTTGTATTGATGCTGCCTTATTTGGTGGCGATTCTTGCCCTGACCTTTTCTCGCTGGCGGATATATGTTCGCAATAAGCCAGCCAAATTGTGAGTTTATTTATGTCCTTACCCATCATTCTCGATTGTGATCCTGGAAATGACGACGCCCTTGGTATTCTTGTGGCAGCAGGTCATGCTGAAATTGATTTGCGAGCAGTGACCACTGGCGCCGGTCACCTTACTGGTGCCCGAACTGCGCGTAACGCTGCTAAAACACTAAGATTATCTGGCCGATCAGACATTCCCTTAGGAGCTGGCGCATTGAATCCTTTGGTGCGTGAACGGATGATTGCAGGTGTTCTTGATATGACATCTGCGCTTGATCCTGAGAGGCCTGATCTTGAGGAGCAGGATCTTGATCCTCGTCACTCTGCAGATCTAATAGCACAAACTCTGTTATCAGGAGATGCTACTTCCATCGTTACTACTGGTCCGCTGACAAATTTAGCCATGGCATTGAATCGTACGCCAGAGATTACAGCCAAGCTAGAGCGGATCACTATACTGGGGGGGTCTTGGGGATTAGGTAATAAAACTGCCGCCGCAGAATGGAACATTCTTTGTGATCCCGAAGCAGCACATGTTGTGCTGAGTGCGGGTATTCCAGTCACAATGATTCCGATAGATGCACTTAACCCTGTAGGCATTACTCCTGATCTGATAAAACGCATCCGTGCTATTGGTGGCACAATCGGTGATTTTGCTACTGAACTATTACAATCGCTGGTCATGACATTTCGTCCTGGCAATGCCATGGCGCCAAAATTTATGCCATTAAATGATCCGGTGGCCAGCCTAGTTGCAGCGCAACCAAAGCTGGCACAAACTCAGCCTGCTCGCGTCGATGTCGAGCTTGCTGGTCACCATACCTATGGTCGTACCGTCATTGATTTTGGTTTGCGTGATGGTGCGGTGGCAAACGTTGATGTCGTAACTCAATTAAACTGCGACCAAACCATTAATGCTTTCGTCGATGCGCTGACGCGTCTCGCAAATCTAGATATATAGAAAAGGAGATAATTACTATGGCAAAACAACCTCGTGTCCTGATCGCAGGCGAATCTTGGACCACCCATTCAATTCATCAAAAAGGTTTTGATAGTTTTACTACCACGGAGTACACCGAGGGGGTGAAATGGTTACAAGAGGCTCTTGAAGCAGGGGGGTGGGAAGTTACCTATCAGCCTGCCCATGTTGCTGCTCGCGACTTCCCGTTTGAGGCAGCAGATCTTGCCCAATATGATTGTGTAATGCTGAGTGACGTTGGTGCTAATACGTTGCTCTTGCATCCTGATACATTTGCGCACTCTAAGTCATTGCCAAATCGATTAGAAACGATCCGTCAGTATGTAGAAAATGGTGGTGGTCTTATTATGGTTGGTGGTTGGCTGACATTTCAAGGAATTGATGCCAAGGGACAATATAGTGGCACAGAGATCGAAACCGCTTTGCCAGTAACTCTCGAAATAGGTGATGATCGCGTGGAATGTCCACAAGGTGTTACACCGCAAGTGGTCGACACTAATCATCATCTTGTTGCTGGAATCGAAGGCGTTTGGCCCGATCTACTTGGATACAATCGACTAACGGCAAAAGCGGATGGCGAAGTCGTCGTGACCGTAGGTAACGATCCGTTGATTGTTATAGGTACTCACGGTAAAGGCCGCAGTGTTGCATTTGCATCGGATTGTGGACCTCACTGGGCGCCGCCCTCGTTCGTAGATTGGAAAGGTTATGCCGAAATATGGCAACGTATGACTGCTTGGGCCGCCGGGCAATAATATGGTCGCCTTGAACGTCATGCGCTGGGGTGATCCGGGGTCTGCGCGCACCATGGTCGCGTTGCATGGGATCACCTCAAACGGTGGGGCCATATGTGAACCCGCTCGTTGTCTTGCTGATAAGGGCTGGCAGGTGCTCGCTGCTGACATGCGTGGCCATGGTGAAAGCGGCCGGGGTAATGGGGACTTTTCATTTAATGCTCTGCTTGGTGACCTGGCTGAAGCATTGCCGATATCCCCTGATATTTTGCTCGGCCATTCTTTTGGCGGAACACTGGCGCAGATTGGCGTTTTGAACGATATTTTTACACCCGGCGCTTTAATTCTTGAAGATCCTGTTTCGGTTTTTGTAGATAAAAAAACCCCGCGTGCCATGCTTGATTGGGATGAAGCAAACTTGCCAACTACTATCGATGGGTTGCTTACGGCAAACCCGGGTTGGACTGCCCTTGATGCTGCGTGGAAATTGTTGTCGATACAGCAGATGTCTTTTGATGATGCACGTGCGGCTTTTGTTGGAAATGCACCATGGGATTTACGGCCTGATGCGGCTCGAATAAGTTCGAAACTGCCAACCGTCTGGGTTCTCCCTGATGTGAGTCGATTTGTGCCATCAGACGACGTGTCACAGTTAAGGGCTGATACACCTGATGGATCTTTGGCAATCTTCAATGGTGCAGGACATAGCGTTCATCGAGATGAAACAATAGCCTTCGTTGATATTATCGAGCGGCTCGCTCAAGGGGAGTGGTTCAATGAATATGGATAATGAATTTAAATTTTGTTTTGGTGGCCACCATGCGAATCAACGTATTGTGCTTGGGGAATCCTTTGAAGTTTTTACCGAAGACTGCTTTTCCGGCAAATTGATATCTGAAACTGGAAAACCACGCGAAGTAGCACCGTTTCCCAGAGTAAATCCGCTTGCGGGACCTTTTTATATTGAGGGTGTTAAACAGGGCGATATTATTGCAATTCATATTCGATCAATGACGCCTGCCCGTGATTGGGGTGTTGCAACCCTTTCACCTAATTTTGGTTTGCTTTCAGGGACACGTATGGCGCCAAATCTTCAGCCGGATAGTGATGAGCGTGTTTGGATTTGGCATCTAGATGATGATCACACCACTTTGCGAACTAAGGCAGCAAATGGAACAAACATGTCAGTTCCCTTTAACCCTTTCTTTGGCACGATCGGTGTGGCTCCAGCCCATGGAGAAGTGCGTCTCGGTGTCGTTCCGGGTGATTTTGGCGGTAATCTTGATATGACTGATTTATGTCCTGGCACAACACTTTATCTTCGTGCAAATGTAGATGGTGCTCATCTTTATTTGGGTGATGGGCACTATGCTCAAGGCGATGGTGAGATAGCAGGAACAGCTATTGAGGGTGCTTTTAATTCAAATCTTTCGGTGACGTTAGCACCTAATGAAGAAACCTTTGATTTTCCGCGCATTCAAACAGAAACTTGCATTGGAGTTATCGGCGTTGGGCGTCCACTCGAAAATGCGGTTAAGGTTGCTGCAGCTGAAATGGTGCGATGGGTTGCTCTATTGACTGGACTGGATTCTCAGGATGCCTATCAACTTGTCAGCCAGATTGGAAAATTACGCGTTTGTAATCTTGTGAATCCTGAATATACGGCATTGTTGCTCGTTCCTAAAACGATCTTGTCTAAGGGCACTATCGTTATGGGTGAAAAGCACGATATCTAGTTGCTTTTCATCTGCTTCTAATAGATGTGCCTCATTCTGAGATCTCTCATTAATCCTAATGAATGAAGTAGCTCTTATTCAGATTACTAATATTGGGTTAAAGGTGTAAGTGCTTGCTTCTTTTATGCGTTAGACTCGTCTCAGCAACTTCTTGCTGAGTGCAAAAAATCTAAAGGGTGTCATTCTAAGTGGATAGGCAAAAGTTTTCGTCAAAATATACTTCAATTCTGACCTTCATCGGTGTTGCTGTGGGCCTCGGAAATGTTTGGCGATTTCCCTATATGATGGGTGAATATGGCGGGTCGGCATTCTTAATTATTTATCTTCTATTCACGATATGTTTGGCTGTTCCGGGCTTGACGGCTGAATGGACACTTGGCCGATCAACAGGTAAAGGACCTATCGGTGCATTATCAAGCGTTTTTGGTAAAACCTGGGGACGTCGGATTGGCGGTTTGATTGTATTCACAATGATAGTGTCGACGTCGTACTACCTTGTTGTTATTGGGAACATTACTTTTACTGCATTTTTTTCGATATTTAATGGTTTTTCCGAATCAACGATTTTGGAGTTCGATGGGCATATATCGAATGGCTGGCTGCAGTATGTTTTTGGGTTGGTCGTGCTGGGATTTGCAATGCTGGTTTTGCATTTAGGTGTTAATAAAGGCATTGAATCGGTGAGTCGTCTCTTTGTTCCCTTTTTCGCCATCGTCATTTTATACCTAGCTATAAATGCTTTGTTTCTGCCTGGCGCAGTGACTAAGGTGGCTGAGTTTCTGAGGCCGGATTTCTCTGTGTTAACACCAGAGCATATATTTGCCGCATTAGGCCAGTCATTTTTTTCCGTTGGTCTAGCTGGAACGATAATGGTTATTTATGGTTCCTATATGCCGGCCGATCAAAACATGCTAAGGACGGCATCATTTACTGCCCTGGGAGATGTTGGAGCGGCATTTTTAGCATCACTATTTATTGTCCCAACAATACTCGTATTCAATCTCGATCTGTCGCAAGGGCCGACATTGGTTTTTTCGACTTTGCCAAAATTATTTAGTGTGATGGCAGGTGGCCGAGTTTTAGGTAGCTTTTTTCTGCTAGCACTTAGCTTGATTGCGTTTCTTTCCGCGATCGGCGCTCTTGAAGCAATTGTTGGCAGTATCAGTGAGGAGATGAAACTACGGTCCAGTCGCGGCATTGTTATTTTAATAATTTTGCTCATTGAGGCAGCAATAATGCTGCCGAGTTCCTTGGAACCCGAGATCATTGGTGTATTGGACTTATTTTTTGGATCTGGAATGCAAATGCTCGGTAGTACAATAGCTATAATTGCGGTGGCATGGGGAATTGGACGACTTGCTACTAAGGCGCAGATTTTTGGGTTGGCGGACAAGTCTTGGCACGATATATATTTTGCTTGGTTGAAGTGGGTTTTGCCCGGTGTAATGTGCATTGTGCTGATTAGTTATTTGATAAGTAATTTGTTATTTTTTTTAAGGAATTGATATGACACGAAGCTTTTCGACAAGGGCGATTCATGAGGGCGAAGGTAGAGATGAAACAACGGGTGCGCACAATACGCCGATCTATCAAACAGCTACTTTTTCTTTTGATCGAGCGGAGGATTTTGCGGCTGCTATTGAAGTTGCCATTGATCCAGACCGAATGAACCCTCTGGATAATTTTTTTTATTCTCGTACCTCCAATCCGACAAATGCCGCATTAGAAGAAAAATTAGCTTCGCTTGAGTCAGCAGAAGGTTCCCTAGTGACTTCATCGGGAATGTCTGCCGTGGCTATCTCGATTATGATTTCGGCAAAGTCTGGCGATCATGTCATTGTGACTAATGATCTTTTTGTTATAAGTAAGCAGTTTTTTGAACAGGATTGTCCAGCGATGGGAATCGAAGTGTCGATGTTTGATGTTCGTGATATTAATGAAGCGCGAGCTGCTATTAAAACGAATACGACAGCTATTTTTATTGAGACTGTAACAAACCCAAATATCTTCATTGCAGACCTTGCTGCCTATAAAGAATTATCCGATGAAAATGATCTCACACTTATAGTAGACAATACGTTTTTGAGTCCTTATCTCTGTAGACCCATAGAGCAAGGGGCAGATATTGTTTTGCATTCTGCAACTAAGTACATCAGTGGTCATGGAGATACTCTCGCTGGGGTGCTTTCGGGCACGCGGGATACAATTGATCGAGCTCGTATAAAGATGGATGCGTTTGGGCAGTGTCTTAGCCCAATCGCGTCGTGGCTTATCATGCGTGGTGTTAGGACGCTATCACTGCGGATGCGCCAGCATGCTGAAAATGGCCAAGCGCTGGCCGAATACCTTGAGGCGCATCCTAAGGTGGAGTGGGTGAAATATCCGGGCTTATCAAGTCATTCACAACATGATTTGGCAAAAGAATCTTTACCGAATGGATATGGCGGTATCCTGAGTTTCAGAATAGAGGGTGGACTAGATGAGATGAATCGGTTCGCAAATAGTCATAAATTGTTTGCCAAGGGAGTAAGTCTTGGCGATGTGTGTACATTAATTTACCCGCAGAAATGGCGAGATAATTTAATACGTGTTTCTGTAGGTTGTGAAGATATTAGTGACATTATTGAAGAATTCAATGTTGCATTCTCGAATTTGTGATGCCTTCAATATTGAGTTCTTAATTTTTTTCTAGCATAAATGCTTGAGTACGTTTTGTGCTGTTAAGAAACTAACACGTTGATTGGCTTCTTTAGTAATTCCAGCAATGTGAGGCGTGAGTATAAGGTTAGGAACTTCGTTAAATATAGCTCCACTTTCACTATCCAGAGGCTCGAAATTAAAAACGTCGAGTGCGGCGCCTCCAAGTTTATTTTCACGCAAAGCTTCTACTACTGCGTTTTCATCAACAATGCCACCTCGTGCCGTGTTGATGAGTATCGATCCCAATCGCATGCTACGGATAAATTTAATGTCGATTAGATTTCGTGTTTTGTCTGTTAATGGAACATGAACACTGATGACGTCACAATCTGCTGCAAGTTTAGTCAGTGTTGCACGATAAGCATTTGACCAAGCAGCATCGTTTGCCGCCAAATATGGATCATACGCATAAATGTCCATTCCGAGAGCGCTAGCGCGAGCCGCAACTTTTCTGGCGATTGATCCGAATCCGATAAGACCCAATCGTTTGCCAGATATTTCCCGACCCATTAGATTAGTGCGTGGCCATTCACCCGCAATCATGCGATCAGTTGCGCTCCAGGCTCCACGTAAGAGAACAATTGCAGCAGTGATCGTGTACTCCGCAACTGCGATATCGTTTGCTCCTGTTGCAGGACAGACAACAACATTGTGTGCCTTGCAAGCCTCAAGATCAATATTGTCGAGTCCTACACCCAAGCGGCCTACAACCTGAAGATTGGGTGCATGTTCAAGGAGTTCATTATTAACTTGTGTACGGTTACGCACGATGATGGCGCGCGCTTTTGCAAGTGTTTTCAGTAATGCGATGCGATCGTCGACGAGAGTTGGATCGTATTGCACATCAAGATTATTCAGCACCTCAAGTGCAATATCCTTGTCCATGAATTCTGAAATGACGATGTCAGGTAGTTTGCGATCTGAAATTGACAATGGTAGTAATCTCTCTTGTTAGATACCGGCAAAATTAGCACACCGTTGATAATCGCTTTCTAACGATATTCGTGTCATGTCGTGCTTGGTAAGTGGACATTATTTGTATAATTGATTGCTGAAAATTTATTGTCTTGATAAAGCCAGGAGTAAATAGAGTTAAGATGTTAATTAAGTCTTATATGCGATACCTCGCAAGTTGTCTATGCGATTAATGTTAGTTTATCTGACATCGCCAAAGTTATACCGAGTGAGGTAATTTACATGAAGAGTGTGCTTTGTATTGGTCACGCTGTACAGGACCTCGTTTTTTCGATTGATTCGATGCCTGCCAATGCGGAAAAGTATATTGCGTCCAATTTTGAAACACTTGGTGGTGGTCCAGCTGCTACGGCTGCAGTGGCGATTTCGAGCCTTGGCGGTTCGGCACGACTGGCGGCTCGAGTAGGCGATGACATGCAGGCAGATTTCATTATTGCTGAATTAGAAAGCTACGGTGTCGATTGCACATTGGTGCGGCGTATGAGTGGCCGGCGTTCTTCAACCTCAGCCGTATTTGTCGATAGTGCTGGTGAGCGCATGATTGTAAATTATCTCGATAATTCAATGAATACTGATCCAATGTGGCTGGAAGCACACATTCCTTTGGATGTAGCCGCGATTCTCACAGACACACGTTGGCCTGAAGCTGCGCTGCTTGGGATGAACCTAGCGAGGCAAAATGGCTTGCCAGCAATTCTAGATGCGGATATGCCAGTACCAGCAGATGGAGAGCTAATTAGGGCGGCAACGCATGTCGCTTTTTCGGCATGTGGACTCGCTGAATTTTCTGGAATCAAGGATGCCGAGGCCGCACTTTTTTCTGTACAACAGCATACTGGAGCATGGTGCTGCGTTACGCTGGGCTCACAAGGATTACTGACCATCGATGATGGCAAGCTGATTCGTTTACCAGCTTTTAGCGTTACAGTTCGAGATACCTTAGGGGCTGGAGATGTTTGGCACGGTGCATTTGCGTTGGCCTTGGCGGAAGGAAAGTCAACTAGCGATGCGGCGATTTTTGCGTCAGCCGCCGCGGCTTTGAAAGTTCAAAATGGTGGGGGTCGCGCTGGTTGTGCGAGCCGTGAAGACGTTGATTATTTTTTACAGCAACATGGGATGTAAATTAAATCGTGGCATTTAAATTTGGTGTGATCGCTTTGGCGCGAACAACATTTGATATGGAGTTCGCCGAGGAAATGAAAAATAAGGTGTTTGCGGCGGTCGATAGGGCAAACATTGTAACTGTCGGACCGCGAACTCTTGCCTGCGATACTGAGCAGGTTGAAGCGGCGTTGACTGAAATCAATGCTCAAAGCGATATCGATTTGCTACTGATTGTACAAATTACATTCACCGATGCCTCAATGACGATAGAAATGGCTGAGCAGAGCGATGTTCCTGTAGCAATCTGGGGTGTTCCAGAGCCAAGAGTTGGGGGCCGTCTGCGACTCAATTCATACTGTGGTATTAACCTTGCGGCACATGCGTTAGGTAAAGCGGGCCTTGATTATCGCTGGCTGTTTTCGTCACCTGATGCAGCTGGCATTAAGGATAAATTGACGAGACTTGCCATTTCGTCAAACGAATCGCAGATGTCTCTTGAGCAAGTTGCATATAAAGCTGACATTACTGTTGATCGAGCAGTAAAAAAGCTAAGTCGAGCTACTGTGAGCGTTATCGGTGAGCATCCGATTGGGTTTGATACCTGTGAATTCGACGCAAACGAATTACATGAGCTGACTGGTATTTCGATCGATCAAGTAAAGCTTGAAGACGTTTTTGAAAGGGCGCGATCGGCTTCTTCTGAACGTGCGAATGCACATCATATCGAAGCTGCGAACTCGTTGATTGGACTTGATGATGTTGATCAGGAGCAACTTGATCGTTCGTTTCGTTTGTTGTGTGCACTTGAAGACATCGTTGATGAGAACAAGGCCGACAGTATTGCCGTTCGTTGCTGGCCCGAGACATTTGTTGATTATGGCTGTGCAGCATGTGGCCCGATGGCAATGATGAATCAGGCTGGCGTGCCAAGCGCATGTGAAGCTGATGTCTATGGATCAGTTACAACCTTAATTCTTCAAGAACTAGCCGATGAGCCAGTATGGATGGCTGATCTCGTGGATGTTGACGAGTCTGATAATACTGCGGTGCTTTGGCATTGTGGCCTGGCGCCGTTATCGATGTGTGATGCTGAAGCGCAAGCTGAAGCGACAATTCACACTAATCGTAAAATGCCACTCTTGCACCAATTTCCTTTAAAGCCTGGACGGATCACTCTTGCACGTTTGTCAAAAGCAAAGAACGAGAAAAAGTTGATGATTGCTGGCGCCGAAGTACTGCGCGCACCTATGGCTTTTACAGGTACTTCTGGCGTTATTCGCCTTGATAAAGAAGTTGCTGAAGTTTGCACCACAATCATGGACGAAGGGCTCGAACATCACTATTCGCTCGCTTATGGTAATCATTTGGATTCGCTGCGTCAGGTCGCGAATCGTCTCCGTATTCCTGTTTTGCAGATAGCTTGAGGCATGACTAATTTGGGAAATATGTTGTTACGTAAAGTCCTTAGATTGTTGTCGGCTTTCAATGAATGGGCCGGTATAGCTATGCGAAATTCTGCGGGTATATTATTGGTAGCGATGACAGTTATTGTCCTTTTGCAGATCGTGTTTCGCTACGTACTTAATGATTCACTAATCTGGACTGAAGAGGTTTCGAAGACGATGATGGTTTGGGGTGCGTTCCTCATCGCACCTTGGGCGTATCGCAATGGCGCTAACGTTAGTATTACGATGTTTGTAGACGAGCTGCCACTTACTTTGCGACGACTACTACGCCTCGCACTCAATTTACTTGTCATCTGGATTATCGTTGTGTTCTGGTTGGAAAGTTTTGGGATGGTTGATCGTGGCTTTCTGATTAGAACCGCAAGCTTACCGATACAAGTTGGTTGGTTTTTTATCGTGATTCCACTTGCCTTTGGCACAATGCTTCTAGTGGGTGTCGAATTGTTCATTCGTGATGTGCTGGCATTACTTTATCCAAAAGAAGACTTCGAAATTGCTGGCGCGATCAGAATCATGGAAGGCGATTAGCAGTCATGGCTTTGTCATATTTCTGGATATTTATTTTTCTGATGGCTGCAGGAATGCCGATTGTGTTTGCATTATTGATCGGGCCTGGCCTTAGTTTGGCCTTTGAAGGAGATCAAATATTTTTTAAAGCACTTTTATCGCGCCTATACAGTGGCATGGATTCCTTCCCGCTCATGGCATTGCCATTCTTTATGCTTGCTGGGCAGCTCATGAATTCCGGTGGAATCACGCGCTCAATCGTTGATTTCAGCCAATCGATCATAGGTCATGTACGCGGTGGATTGGCTCAAGTTAATATTCTGTCGTCCGTCCTTTTTGCAGGGCTTTCCGGGTCGGCTGTCGCTGATACTTCAGCTCTCGGAAAAATATTTATTCCAGCGATGGAAAAGAGTGGCTATCCACGATCGTTTGCGGCTGCTATTACGGCCGCATCATCAGTCATTGGCCCGATTATTCCGCCGTCGGGGATTATGATTCTTTATGCGTTTATTATGAATGTGTCTGTTGCTGGACTATTCGCGGCAGGGCTTGTGCCGGGGTTGTTAATGTCTGTCGGCCTAATGATTGTAACGAGTTTCATTGCAAGAAGGCGCAACTATCCGGTCGTGGGACGAAAGGCAACCTGGCGAGAGCGTGGCCAGTCATTTCATAAGACGATACTGGCACTCTTAACACCGGTCATCTTACTGGGCGGTATTCTTGCAGGCATATTTACGCCAACAGAAGCAGCGGCTGTTGCTGCTTTTTACGCTATGTTCGTTACGTTGTTCTTAACACGTAAACTGCGCTTCAAAGAATTGCCGTCCATTTTCATTGAGTCGGCAGTACAGTCAGGCATCATCCTGCTTCTCGTTGGCGCATCTGTTGTGTTTGCATGGATCATAACTGTATCAGGCCTGGCCGACATGATTGCTAATGGCATGATGCAAACAAGTGACAATGTTTATATTTTGCTTTTTCTTGCAAATCTATTTTTGCTCATAGTCGGTATGTTTCTTGATGCTGGGCCTGCAATCTTGATTCTTGGACCGGTGTTGGGACCGTTGTTTGTGGCCATGGGCATTGACCCGATTCATTTTGCGGTTGTGATGTGCGTCAATGTGACTGTCGGTTTAGCCACACCACCTATGGGTCTTGCGTTATTTGTGGCGGCTTCGGTTTCAAAGGAGCGGGTCGAAAGGATTGCGCGTCAGATGCTACCTTTTCTTGCTGTTGAGATTACCTTAATATTTCTCATTACCTTCTTCCCAGCATTGTCGATGACGCTACCGCGATTACTCGGTTTCGCATAGGATCAAACCAATGAGTAAAAGACAAGTATTACTCTCAATTTTCACTGCAATTTTTGTGGCATCGGTCAGTGGAACAGTCGTCTCAAGCAGCGATTCGGACGCTGACCATACGATTCGATTTTCGTTTCTAGGTTCTCCTGAAGATGAGGACTACGATGGTGCTTTGGTATTCAAACAATACGTGGAGAGCCGCAGTAACGGACGTGTGGAAGTAGAAATTTATCCATCTGGTCAATTTTGTTCCAATGAGCGCGAGTGTATCGAGGGTTTGCAGACTGGAGTGCTGCAGGTGTTTATTTTATCTGCCGGTAGCCTGGGCAGTATTTTTGGCCCTGGTCAGGTCCTTGATCTGCCGTATACGTTTCGTGACGATGCTGTTGCCGAATGTGTGCTTGATGGATCGATAATTGCTGATTTGCGAAGAACGATTCTCGATTCCAACATGCCCATTCGACTTATGACTGTATCGAATACAGGTGGTTGGAGAAATTTTGCGTCAACTGATGCGCAGATTCGGTCACCGACAGATATCAACGGTCGAAAATTTCGTACGATTTCAGCTCCTGTTCAGCAGGAATTGGTGCGGCAACTTGGCGGCAACCCAACGCCGATCGCTTGGTCTGAAGTCTACACAGCTCTTGCCACAGGCGTCGTTGAAGGCACAAAAAATGGTATTCAGGACATTGTCAGCATGAAACTGCATGAGCAGATCAAGTTTGTAACGCTAGATGGCCACAGTTACATGGGCGGTCTTTGGTGGTTTTCAGAAAAAAGTTGGCAGGAACTTCAGCCAGATATACAGCGCATTGTTTATGATGGCTTTCAGGAATTAAAGATTGTTACACGCGGCCTCATAAAGCGTCGAGAAATTGATGCTTATCGTGAGTTCGAAGAGTCTGGTGGGACACTGTACGTGCCTACTGCGAAGGAAAAGATACAGTTTCGCGAAGCAGCTGCCGGTATGCGCGACTGGTATGTGGAGCAGTACGGTAGTGAATGGCTTATAAAGCTCGATGCTGCAATTGCTGTTTGTGAATCACAAATCGATGTTTTGTATGAGAATGCAGCAAGTAACTAATTAAAGTTCATCCAGACCGTTTTGCTTGAGTAATTCTTGTATCTCGACCGGTTTACCGCAGGCTACTGAGGTTTCAGCTGCAATGCCGACTACCACTGACCAGAAAGCATCCATCGCCGTTGGTCCGTTGCTTATGTTGGTATCGATACTGTTGATGAAATGCACATGCTCGAAGAACGTAGCGCCATTATGGCCGGACTCTTCAATGGCAACGGGGTAACTTGGTGTTGTCATGCGAGACGGATAAGTCTCGCCTCCAAAAATTTCCAATCGAGATTTCAGTGTGTTGCCTGGCAGAAAATCTTGATTCTCCGAAGCATGTAGTCGGCCAATATCGCCGCAGAGGACAATTTCCTCATAAAACATTGGTGCAAACATAGCGAGTCCAAAGCTGCCCCGAACACCATTTTCGTACTCTATGACGACCATCGCATTGTCAAGGATGTCTGATTTAGCCTCTTCATACTCGAATTTCTTGAAGTTAACCGCCATGCTGCCGGTCGCAAATACACGTTTGGGTCTCGAATTTGCAAAGAGATTAATTAAATCGAAATAGTGGCAGCATTTTTCAACAAGCGTGCCACCTGAATATTTTGAGAACTTATTCCATTGGCCCACTTTATCGAGGAATGCCATGCGGTGCTCAACCATACTGATGACTTTGATGTCACCAAGTGTCTCGCGTTCTAATGCTTCATGAATGGCCTCGGTGTAAATTGCTTTATAACGATACTGTAGCCCAACTTGAAAAATTCCATCATAGGCGCTCGCAATCTGTGCGATCTCATGGGCATCAGCAATGGTAGTTGCAACCGGCTTTTCGACTAGAACGTGCTTGCCGGATCTCACCGCACTTTTAACTGTATCAAGGTGCATGTAATTCGGTGTACAGATTATCAGGCCATCAACGTTCTTATCAGAGCAGGCTTCCTCGATAGATGCATATAACTTGAGCGGTTCATTGCTATGTATGGCATGTGCGTTTTTTGCATTCTCAATACTCAAGGGTTCGGGATCGTACACACCATTTATTGTTGCGCGGCCCTCAAAATTGGTAACGCGGATGTGTTCCTGACCCATTGTGCCAGCTCCGATTACATTAAATCGATATTTAGGCGCGTCACTCGCGAACAAGTACTTATCCTTGTCGGTAACAATATCAGTATGGCCATAACGACTTGCAAAATCGCGGCTCCAGAATTCATTTCCCTTTGGCATCAGCATAACTCGATTGGTGTTAAATTGATCGACCAAGATAGTCGAAGTCCTGCCCTACAGACTATCATGCCGCTGTAGTTTTTTGACCACTCCTATGCTTTATCATCCCTTCTGTAAGCAAAATAAATGAGATTTTAAGTTCACTATAATTTTCTTAAGACGTTGTTTTTCGGGGGCTCATAAGTAGAATATTAGATACACAGGCTTAATAGTGGTTAAAAAACCACAATATAGTAAAAAAAGAGACAAAAAAGTTGGCGTTGGTCTGTTAATGGTGATAATTTGAGGAAATGCGCGTACTGACCGAGGCTTTCGTGGCCGCGGAAGGCACGCAATTATATACAGCGACCGGGGGATTGCTGAAGGGTATTAATCTTTCCGGTTAACAAACGGCAGGCGCGGTCAATCTGGCCATGCTTGCTGCTAATGTAAGTATAAACTGGGATTTTCCCAGTAATAAGGAAGTAAAAATGAGTAAAAACAAAACTATGCAAAAAACTAAATTGGCTACCGCCATATCGACAGTTTTATGCATGGCAGCCAGCCCGGCAGTAGTTGCGCAGGACGACATCGAAGAAGTTGTTGTTACTGGTATTCGCGGCTCACTGCAGGCAGCTCTGGATGTCAAGCGTGAATCTTCCGGTGTGATGGACGCCATTTCCAATGAGGATATCGGTAAGTTCCCTGATACCAACTTGGCAGAATCTCTCCAACGTATTACCGGTGTATCTATTAACCGCGTCGAGGGTGAGGGTTCTGAGGCCACGATTCGTGGTTTTAGTGGTAGCTTCAACATGGTTACCTTGAACGGTCGACAAATGCCTTCTGCAGATGCTCGTCCTACGTTCTTTGGTATCAATGCCAACACAAACTCCGCTGATGAACGCTCGTTCGACTTCTCGAACCTAGCGTCTGAAGGCGTATCTGGTCTGCAAGTATACAAATCAGGTAAAGCAGCAGTTCCGTCTGGTGGTATTGGTGGTACGATTAATATCGAAACCATTTCTCCCCTGGATACGGGCAATGTCGCAACCTTCGGTATTAAAGCCGTATCGGATGGCGGTGCTCATGATGGCATAACGCCGGAAATTAGTGGTTTGGGTAGTTGGGTAAATGATTCAGGCACCTTCGGCGTAGCCGCTTTTGGTTCCTACCAGGATCGTAATTACACCAACCGTACAGCGCTTCAGGGTAACATCGTATGGCAGAACCCATTCGATGCAACTATCCCAGCATTTGCTGGCGCAACTATCGTCAACCCACCGCCAGCTGATCGTCTGACTGGTTTCCCACGTTCTGCAACTCTCGTATATTCTGAGGCGCAACGTGAGCGTATTAACGGTATGTTGACTTTACAGTTCGCACCTAATGATCAGTTGACCATTACCGCTGACGCGATGTTTGCGCAGAATGATCAAAGCTCAAAAGCTGTTTCGGATTTGCCGTACTTCGTACGTCAGTTCGATTTCGTTGCATTTGATGATGATCCGGTTGTTAGTCTTCCGCTCTTCATAGGTGAGCCACTTGTTTCTGGTGGTGGTAGTGACTTTACTCAAGCGGGTAAAGAGCTTCCACATCGAAACAGTCTCTTTAAAGTGCGAGATACACTGCAAAGCGTTGGTTTCAATGTTGACTATGTAGTTAATGACAATCTGACAGTTAACGCTGACATCGCTACTAGTAAAGCGATTGCCGGTGGTAATTTCCCAGCTGGTAGCATCACCGAAGGTGTTTCTATTGGTGGTCAGGCTGTAGCTGCTCAGTTCATTGATTATCGTTCTGAAATACCTCTAACGGTTCAGACCATTGCTGACGGTTCAGGTCCAACCAGCTCAAATGTTAACGGTACAGTTGTTAACTTCGCTGGTGGTAACAAGAACGGTGTATGGGAGAAGTCGGATCTGGGTTCTCAGTACACTCTACGTAACTACAGTGATCAGGAAAGCACCATTAACCAAGCGCATTTGAACGCTTCTTGGGATAATGGCGGTCCAATCAGAGCTAATTTTGGTATGAGCTACGTTGATTACGACATGGCTCACTATTCGTCAGGTCAACGCGACGAGCTCGGTGGTTGGAATACTGGCTTCATTGGCGATATCCCGACTCTGATGGGCAACGATGCAATTGAAACAATTTGTATCACCTGTAAGTTTAGAGACGACGACAATCGCATCCTTCCGTTGGATACAATCATCGCAGATTATACCGCTGCTGGTGGTACCGTAGCTGCAGGCTCAAAGCCTCGTAGAACCGGTGATGTTTCCTTCTATGTTGATCCGATCGCTATGGCAAAAGCCTTTGACGGCTTTACCAATGGTGGCGGAAAAGTATTTGACGAAGGTAACCGTAATGTAAACAGTGAAGATGACAACCATATCAGTGAAGACTCACTATCGGTCTTTGCAGAGTTCATCGCGGACGGCGAAATCAACGACATGCCTGTACAGGTTGTAGTTGGCTTGCGTCATGAGTCCACGGAAGTATTGTCATCATCTCTCCAGAATATACCTGTAGAGAAAAACTGGACGTCGGATAATGACTTCGGCACGGTGATGGGTGCAACAGTATCGTCTGTTGAGCAGGACTTTTCGTACAACAACTTCCTGCCTAGCCTTGACGTATCGTTGGATCTTAGCGAAAACCTGAAATCTCGCGTTTCTTTCAGTAAGACTCTCGCGAGACCATCACTATCCAGTATGTTCCTTAAGGTTAATGCTGGTAGCCCAGACACGGCAACGTATCTAGGTGGTAAAGCTAGTGGTAGTAGAGGTAACGCAGCACTGTTGCCGTTGGTGTCGAATAACTTCGACTTGTCGCTTGAGTACTACTATGGAGAAGGCAGTGCCGTAACGGTTGCTTACTTCAATAAGTCGATAGCGAACTTCATCGGTAATGAGCAGGTAACTGATAACCTGTTTGGTCTGCGTGACGTTGCTAGTGGTAAGACTGGTACGCGATCCGGTGCAGCTGTTGCTGCCCTGCTTGCAGGTGGCTGGTTGGTGACTGAGACAAATATGTTCTCAATGACCGCGATTCTTGATAACCCAACTGTGTACCCAACGGGCGCAGCGGCATTCATAGATCCTAGTCAAACGGGTGGTTCTGCGTTGTCATCTAACCTCGCAACCGTATACGACATTAGCCCGAATGCAGCTGATCCATTGCTGGACTTCATTATCCAGCAGCCTACGAACGCGGCAACTGCCGGTATCGAGGGTTGGGAGTTGAACTGGGTGCACTTCTTCACTGGTGCGTTCACCGGCTTCGGCTTACAGGCTAACGCGACATTCGTAAGCGGTGATATTGGCTTCGACAATTACGCTGACCCAAGTGCGGCTGATCAGTTTGCTCAGACCGGCTTGTCAGACTCTGCGAACCTCATTCTCTTCTATGAGAACGACAAGTACGCTGCGCGAGTTCTTTATAACCAGCGCGGTGAGTTCCTGTCGAACACCAACATTGGTGACCGGGTTCCACGGTTTGTTGACGCGTATTCGCAGCTTGATATCAACGCGAGCTATGCCGCAACCGATAATCTGACCTTGACCTTGGAAGGCATTAACATGCTTGAAGAACCAGTTGTCTTCCGTGGCCGAACAGAGACGCAAGTACAGTCCTTCGTGGAAGGTGATATGCGTGTGATGTTTGGTGCGAGGTACAACTTCTAAGTAGAAGTTACCAAGTTCAGAAGCAACACCTAAGTACCCACCGGCATTTCTATGTCGGTGGGTATTTTTTTGCTCTTTTTTTGATAGGAAAAAATTACTTTTCTCTGACGCTGGAGCGATGGGTTTTGGGTATCGATGATGTGACAAAGCGAATAGGGCTATCTATTGATACAACCGGTAAATAGTTTTGCCCAATGATTGAGAGTCGGTATGTATGCGTCGATACGTATGTGATATTATTCTTGACGCTCGCCAAAAGCGCGGGTGGAGTCAATGAGCGTAACGTGTCGGTGTTACGACAGCGCTGTGAAGAATAAAAATTAACGCGGCACTGGTAAGGAAACGCCTATGTTTAATGCTTCCTCTTCTGTCTCCCATAAAACCAGAATGAAAAGGTAAGGAATCTATGGATACGAACTCTGTAATGAACACTGACCGCGATATTGATAGGGATAAATTGTTTTTGGGTATCTGCATGGCTTTACTGCCAACTGCTTTCTCTTTTGTAATAGTAAGTAATATTTTGGGTCAATTAAAAACTGAATTTATTCTTACCAATGCGGATGTTGGTTATATAGGTGGAGCAGCAATGTGGGGGATGACCATTTCTTTGCTGACAGTTGGCCCTTTTATGGAAAAATTTGGTCTGAAAATTGCGACGGTATGTGCGTTCTTTGGCCATCTTTTAGGTGTCACTTTATTTTTAATAGGCTATTTCTTTGCAGGTGAGCCCTCAGCATTTTGGATTTTATTTATGGGCGCTATTGGTATGGGTTTTGGCAATGGCATGATTGAAGTTGCTGGTAATCCGTTGACGGCGGCTTTGTATCCTGACAATAAAACAACAAAACTAAATCACTTCCATGGTTTTTATATGGGAGGACTTGTTTTTGGGGGTTTGATTGGTTGGGCAATGTCGCAAATTGGGTCAATAGGAGTTCTTGATGTTGGCCATTGGACTGCGCAAATGGCAGTCGTGTATATCCCTATTCTTATATATGGGTATCTGCTCTTTCCAAGTAAATTTCCAAAAACTGAAATCGCTGAAGCGGGTGTTCCTATCAGAGAGATGTTTCACTACACCTTCACCAGTCCTAAAGTACTGGGCTTAATTTTATTGACGGTATTCACACTTGGTATGGAAATGGGCCCCATGCGCTGGATCCCTGACTTACTATCAAATGCTGGTTTGCCTGGAATATTAGTGTTGGTTTGGATGAGCGGACTGATGTTTCTCTTGCGAATGTATGCAGGGCCCTTGGTTGAAAAATTTTCCCCAACAGGAATGCTTTTAGGTGGGTCAATTTTAACTTTTATTAGCCTTTTGTTATTCAGTTATGTAGAGACAAATATTCTCCCATTGATGTTTGCTGGCGCTGTTTTTGCTGCAGGTATGGCTTTTTTTGTACCCAACATGATTGGAATTATGAGTGAGCGGTTCCCTAAGGCAGGGTCTTTGGGTATTGTGCTATTAATCGGAATGGGTTTTGCGGGAGGAGGAGTTACCAATGCTTTAATCGGAGAGGTTGCTGATGGTTACCTTCCCGAAGCATTGGATGAGCAATCTACGGTTCAAATTCTTGAGCAGGTAGAGCAAGAGTTCCCAGTGTATCTAAACGAGGCGATTCAAGCGCAAGGTAATCCTGAGGCTATGCAGCAAATAGGGTATCGTGAAGCTGATATCCAAAATATTTTAGCAAGAACAGAAGCTGCTCTCGATTATTATCGTCAAAATAATCTATTAGAGGGCGTTACAACTGGTAATGCGCTTCGGGCTCTAATTTCTTCTGGCATATCTCAGGAAGCTGAGCTAATACAAGAGGCTTCAGCAACACTGGGGCCTGCAGATAATTATGGAGGGCGTATGGCCTTTCGATGGTTATCGACTATTCCAGTTGGAGTTGGAATAATATTTTTAGTGTGGTTTATCAAGGATAGTCGTACTGGTGGTTACACAGTAGTACATTTAGAAAAAAGACGTTCAGATGATGAGTCCCTTGTATAATTGATGGTAATTTTATTGTTGGTATTGATTTTCGATATCCTTACTAATAATCAAGATCTGGAATTTTATATTTTTGGACCAATAAATTATGGTTAACACTTTAAGACTAGGAAGCGTAAAGTGAATATTGCAATTGTAGGTTTAGGATTTGGAGCTGAATTCATTCCGATTTATCAAAAGCATCCTGATGCAAATATGTATGCAATCTGTCAGCGCTCGGAATCAGAACTTAATAAAGTAGGAGATGCTTTCAATATTGATCCAGATAAGCGTTATCGTTCTTATGAAAAGCTACTAGAGGATCCAAATGTTGATGCTGTACATATAAATACTCCTATTCAGCTTCATGCAGAACATTCGTTAATGGCTTTGCGTGCGGGCAAGCATGTTTGCTGCACTGTACCCATGGCAACAACTGTTGAGGATTGTAAGGAGATTGTAGAATTAGTCGCGGAGACGGGATTAAAATACACAATGGCAGAGACGGTTGTTTATAGTCGTGAATATCTGTTTGTAAAAGAGCTTTACGAGAAAGGTGAATTAGGAAAAATTCAATTTTTGCAAGCGAGTCATCCACAAGATATGGAGGGGTGGCCCGAATATTGGCAGTATATGAAACCTATGCATTACGCAACGCATGTTGTCAGCCCCGTACTTGGGTTGACCAACAAAGAAGCAGAATACGTATCATGTTTCGGTTCGGGCACCATTAGCGATGATCTTATCGAGAAATCAGGCTCATCTTTTGCGTTTGAAACTTGCCATATTAAGTTGAAGGATTCTGATCTGTCAGCTCATATTTATCGTTCATTGTTTGATATGTCGCGTCAATATCGAGAGAGTTTTGATGTTTACGGAACTAAAAAATCATTTGAATGGCAGCTCATTGAGGGAGAGGATCCAGTTCTTCATACGGGAAGCAAGCCTGAACCAGAAAAAGCGGAACGTGTTAAGGTGCCGGATTATGGCCATTTGCTGCCGGAAGAGATTCGCGAGTTTACATTGGAAGGAGTGTATGATGCAGATGAGCATGCTCATTTATCCTTTATCCAGGGTGCTGGCCATGGAGGTTCCCACCCACACCTAGTGAATGAGTTTGTCGATTCTGTTGTTAATGATCGAGATCCTTATCCTAATGCTATCCAATCAGCAAATTGGACATGTGTTGGTTTGTTGGCTCATGAGTCAGCTATGGAAGGCGGTATCATTAAAAAACTACCTGATTTTACATTGTCAAAAACATAGAAAAATTTACCTTTTATTAAAATATAAACGGAACGAGGCATCGAACTGATGAACAAGAAAATCCATTTATTCTCCCCCTTGGCATTTATTGCTGTCCTAATATTATCTGGTTGCGAGAGTAGCGATACATCTAAACAAGTAAGTGCTACCGGCGAGAAAGGTAGACTGAATAATTCTGTTGATTGGGCTACTTATCGTGGCGATCAAGAAGGAACTCACTACTCTTCTCTTAGCCAAATTACGACTGATAATGTTCAGTTGTTAGAAGAGGTATGGACCTACGATATAGACAATATTGTTAGGCCAGGAACATCATCTAACCCGATTATTGTTGAAGGCGTGATGTATTTTTCCGATGCGGAACTGAACCTTATTGCCTTGAATGCAGCAACTGGAGAAGAACTCTGGCGTTTTGATCCATCTGAAAATCATCGCAGAGGGGACGGTCTTGCCAATGGCATCATGAGAGGTGAGGTGTATTGGGAAGATGAGAATGGCAACAACGCAAGAATTTTCCATACTACAAAAGACCTTATTTGGGCGGTTAACCCAGATGACGGCAGCCTCATAGAATCCTTCGGTGAAGGTGGGCACATTGATTTAAAG
>JAQWOA010000050.1 GCA_029246105.1 Woeseiaceae bacterium
GACAAGGTGGTACGCATCGAATATCGTTATGATGGATTCACAGAGGAGTTCTCAAGTATCTTGCAACGTCACGCCCGCGCCAAGCAAGGAGAATAGAATGGCCACACCACTGCAAAAACGAAAGTTGATGGGCGAGATTAATGTTGTGCCATACATCGATGTAATGTTGGTTTTGCTAGTCATATTTATGGTAACGGCACCGCTGCTAACACAAGGTATAGAAGTAAATTTACCAAAAGCTAGTTCTGAGCCAATCGAAAATGTTCCAAACCATAAGCCGTTGATTCTAAGTGTTGATGTTACCGGAGGTCTTTACATCAACGTCGGTGAAGACGAAAATGAGCCAATAGCAGGTAAGCAAGTAGTTGCAAGGGTTGGGGCTATTCTTCGAAATCGACCTAATACGCCTATTCTTGTTAAAGCCGACAGAGAAGTGCCTTATGGCAACGTCGTTGGCGCAATGGTTTTATTGCAGAAAGGTGGTGCTTCTAACATTGGATTCGTTACTGATCCACTTGACAGTTACCCAATACCACAATAGCTCGAGTAGTGCCTCAAGACAGTTATAATTTGGCTTCAGTTGGTTTAGCAGTGATTCTCCATATCGTGCTGCTTGCGTCTATGTTGGTTGCGTTTGATTGGTCTCGACCACAACAAATTACGCCGATGGCGATTCGCGCGACATTGGTGATAGAGGCTCCTGATGCTGCAAAGCCGCTCTTGAAAAAAAAATTAGAGACTAAAGTTGAATCGAAGCCTGACATTAGTACTAGTGAAGAGTTGCGTCACCAAGCTGAAGAAGAGAAGCGTATTAAAGATGCATTCATCGAAAAAGAGCGGCTTAAAAAAATTCTTAAGCAGAAGGAAGCTGATCGAATTAAGAAAGAGTACGAACAAGCGCAGCGCAGAAGAGATGAAGAAATACGAAAAGAGCGCCAAAGAAAGGAAGCGGAATATAAGCGTCAGGAAAATATTAAACGACAACGTGATGAGAACGAGAGAATAAGAAAAGAGCTGGAAGCAGAAGTACGGCAGATGGAGATTGATGCGGAATCAAGACGTCTCGCTGTGGTCAATTCTGGAGAGTTAGCTTTATATATGGCGCGGATCAGACAGAAGATCGAGAGAAATTGGAATGTGCCTGCTAGTGCTAATGCAGAACTTAAGTGTTCTGTTCGAGTTCAACAAATTCCTGGTGGTGATGTTGTCGGAGTGACGATTCTTTCGTGTAATGGTGATGATGCCGTCAAACGCTCCGTTGAGGCAGCGGTTCGTAACTCATCTCCCTTGCCGGAACCTTCTGACCCGAGTCTTTTTGATAGAAATATAAGGCTAAACTTAAGTAAGCGCTAATGAAGTAGATCAAAAAGATATGAGAATAACATCATGATAAGTAACAAAAAATTATTAATTTTTATTTTTTTTATGACAAAATCAGTTTTCGCCGAACTTGTTATTGATGTTCAGGGCGTCTCTCAACCGACACCTATAGCGATTGTGCCTTTTGGTTTTCAGGTTAATTCATCAATTGTCCCGCTTGATATTAGCTCAGTGATAAAGAGCGATCTACTACGCAGCGGGCGCTTTTTACCGATCGATGTAAGTGACATGCTTCAAAAACCCACTGATGGAGCGGATATTTATTTCGATGATTGGACCGTCCTTGGTGTCGAGGCTGTTGTCATTGGAAAGCTAATTCAGGGACGCCAGTCAGATGCTTATATTTTACAATTTCAGCTATTTGATACTTTTCGCCGCAAACAACTTATTGGGTTTCGTATGCCTGCAACATCTTCAACGCTTCGTGCTGCAGCCCATCGTGCTGCTGATATGATTTATGAGGAATTAACGGGTATCAAAGGTGTTTTCGGTACCAGAGTGGCTTATGTGACAGCTAAGAAGCAGCTCGATGGGCTTCTTTATTCGTTAATCGTGTCAGATCAGGACGGTGAAAATGATAATGTATTGATGGAGAGTAAAAACCCAATTATGTCTCCCGCATGGTCGCCAGATAGCCGGCAGCTAGCATATGTGTCTTTTGAGGGCTCAAAATCGTCAATATTTGTTCAGACTTTGCGATCAGGAAATCGATTTCAGGTCTCAAATAAACCCGGTGTCAATGGTGCACCGGCATTTTCACCAGATGGACGTAAATTAGTAATTACGCTAGGTGGAATTAACGGAAATCTTGATATCTATGTGTTAGATATTGTATCGCGTCGTACTAAACGAATAACAACCCATAGGGCAATTGATACTGAAGGTACTTGGTCGCCTGATGGGCAATATATATATTTTATGTCTGATAGAAGCGGTGGACCTCAGATTTATAGGGTATTGGCAGAAGGCGGATCACCTGAGCGTGTTACCTTCGAAGGGAGTTATAATGCACGCCCGAGATTGTCGCCAGATGGCACAAGGATAGCGATGGTGCATAATGATAGTGGAAAGTATCGCATTGCAGTAATGAATTTAGATCGTAAGGACTTGTTGGTACTGTCGTCAGGAAGACAAGATGAGTCGCCAAGCTTTGCTCCAAATAGTGATATCTTAATTTATGCAACAAGACAGGGCGGTGACGGAGTTTTGGAGACTGTTTCATCTGATGGGCTAATTCGACAAAAAATGGCGTCGGGGCAAGGAGATGTACGAGAACCAGTTTGGTCGCCGTTCCCGATTTTTTAATAAAATAATTAACTTTACCTATATACAATAAATGTATGTTTTTTATAATCTAATTAAATAAAGAGTGTAGTTATGTCTTATCACAAAATGTTTGTAATTTTGCTATTTTCCACGTTTCTTGCGGGTTGCTCTTCTTCAATACCCGTTCCAGATCCTGAACCAACCAATACCACCTATGGTGGCTCAAATGATAATACTAATGTCTATAATGAGGCTGATACATTTGGTACTAGCTCAGACGGCATTATTGGAGGAGAATATATTGGTGAAGCTGCTGAGGTTCTTGAGAATGTCATCTACTTCGATTTTGATTCATCTGAAGTTCCGGCTGAAAATCAGGAGCTTATTTCGAGGCATGCAGGTCATTTGAGTTTAAATTCGTTCAGAAACGTCCGTCTCGAAGGTCATGCTGATGAACAAGGCTCACGCGAATATAACATTGGTCTAGGTGAGCGTCGTGCACAAGCTGTTCGCCAAATGCTAATGATTCAAGGCGTTGATGTATCACAAATTCAGACCGTGAGTTTCGGTGAAGAACGACCAGAGTCGATGGGCGATTCGGAAGATGACTATGCACAGAATCGTCGCGTTGAGATTAAATACATGAATTGATCGACTTGAGCCGTTATGACCTTATTAAAAAATAATATATTCCTAATAATTTCAGCAGTATTTATTGTTGGTGGTTGCTCGGTGGCTCCACCAGCCAATGATTCTGTTTCAGCTAATCTTACGGAGCTCGATCAGAGACTTCAAAGTATCGAACGGGTTATGAGGGGCCAAGGCTTGGTCAATCTTAATCGACAGATTGCTGCGACTGAACGTCGTGGTGATGAAATGGAGGGTCGTGTTGAGGAGCTAGAATATAACACTAAAGGCACTGCAGAACGACAACGGGAGCTGTATATCGATCTTGATATGCGCATCCAGGAATTGGAGTCGTTAACTAAGGCGCTGAACTTGGCTAGCACTTCGGATGAAGAAAGCCCACCTCTTGATCAATTATTAATGCCGGAAGGATCAGATCGTGATAATTATCAGGCGGCCTTCGAGCTCCTTAAGGACCAGCAATATGAACCTGCGGCATCTGCATTCCTGCAATTTTTGGCCGCATTTCCTAATAGTGAATTGGCAGACAACGCTCAATATTGGTTGGCGGAGTCATATTTTGCCACTCAACAGTTTGCTAAAGCCCTAAGTGAATTCGAAACTGTTATTTCTAGTTATCTGAACTCTCGCAAAGTTCCAGATGCACTACTGAAGATTGGCTATTGTTATTATGAGCTAAAGAATTGGGACGCTGCACGAACATTTCTGACGCGCGTGCAAGTAGAGTATCCGGAAACAACAACAGCCCGTCTTGCGGGTCAAAGGTTGCAGCGACTAGACGCTTTAGGTGACTAGCTAGCTTGAGTAGAGAGTTTTACATTAAAAGACGCTTGTTATTTGACGACTATGGGGTATCATGCCGCCGTCATTCAGGCCGCTTTCCAGCCACCCACTTCCCGGATGGGGCGTTAGCTCAGAGGTAGAGCATTCGGCTTTTAACCGACTGGTCGTAGGTTCGATCCCTACACGCCCCACCATTTCAATGTATAGCCTTAACACTAATTTAATGTGCTTGGCATTGGAAAATTATTCAAACCTTATTTGGGTAAGACTTATAAGGTTCTTTCTCGCTGAAAAAGCGTTTTCATTTCTAGTTAAGATTCAATAGCGAAGCTTACTCTTCTTCGACTACGTGGCCTGCATTTTTGGCAGCACCTTTCTTTATCGATGGGTCTTCTGAGACCTTGAGGAACTCGCGAGCACTCAATGCAAGGCCCGTTAACATAAGGGCAAATACGATAAAGGCAAATATAAGTATTGTGGAAGTGCTCATTACTTATTCCCAACTATTCCCATTAATTTGAAGTAGATGCCGAAGCACAATATGGAAGGCACCCATAAAGCCGTAAAAAGACCTTCCTCGCGATTACCTGTAAACCACAAATATCCAGATAATGCGAAGGATATAGCCACAGCCAGTAAGATGAATTTATCTGAGTTCCTAATCATTTGTTGACTCCTTTTCTAACCTAAAGCAAGCAATTGCAGCAATGATACAACTTGCGATGGCTATGCTGGCAAGGGTTCTCTCTCCAGAGTTGCCGGAAATAGAGAGTTGGTTTGTGGGAAGCAGGCCAAGCATACTAGCCATTAACCAAGCTAGCGATGGGACGAGAAATACTATACTGATAATAACAGTTACACGGGCTATTCGCATTGATAGTTATTCGCTCTGAATGTTGCTTTAGTGTGTGCAGTGTTGGGATTTAGGCTTATGCTTCATTTCACCTCCGAAACTTCCTGATTGCTCCAAAAATGCATTAAAAAATAGAACCAGAAGCCATTTAATAAAGGCTCTATAACAGCATCTAGAGCAGCATATTGTAGTTCGAAGCCAAGAATCATGAAGCTCCATGTGGTGGCGATAAGAAAATGACCTATTGTATAAATCACAGCAAGGGATCCTGGCTTTAGCTTATTGTGCGCATACTTGTGAAGTAGATAAAACCAGAAGCCATTGATGATTGGTTCTATAGTGGCGTCAGCAGAGGCCATCAAAAAGTCAGCATTGAATATTAAAGTAGCGCATATCCAGGCAATAATTATGTGGCCTACAGTATAAACAACTGAGAGACCGAAACTATTCAATGAGTGAATAAGGGAATTAATCCTACTTATTTCAAAAATGAATTTTTTCATTGCACTCTTTTTCCTTCTCCATTGAACCCATTTTTCTAAGGCAAAGCATTAATTTACTCGGTAAATATTTTAACTGCCCTATAATTCCTTAATTCGTATTCTTTAATTTTACATATTTTATTGAGGTAGATGAATTTAATAAAGCCGGTGATTATAATTTTGCAATATAGGTCTCACCACTTTCTTATTGCTGCAGCTGTAAAATTTGCAAATCTCTTTAGCGCATTAGATCGCTATGAGGCTGTCAATCGTATAGTCAATAATCGTTGAAACGAAACCATTTTTGAGTAAGTAGTAGAGTATAATTGAGATGATTGTAATGCGCTGAGTCTTTGATTGGATAATCGAGCTATATTACTTATTAGACTTAGTTGTGTAACAAATGCAAGAGATAATCGACGAGATTAGCCTATGATTGAATTCAACTCTTCATGCATCATTCAGAATGATTTCGAATAAAACAGGCGACGGCGCCGTAAAGTGCCGTTATTATTCTCCATTTTGCGCATGGATTGATAGTAAAAGTGACAAATAAACGCTGGAAAATTCATAAATTTGGTGGGAGCAGCCTAGCGAACGCAGATTGTTTCCGGCGTGTAGCAAAAATCCTACTGAGCTACGAAGATAGTCGTATGGGTGTCGTTGTATCTGCGATGGGTGGTATGACTGATGCGCTGATTGATCTGACGACTCTTGCAGAACATGATGACGATGGATTTGTGCCTGCGTTACATACTATTGGTGAGCGCTATTCTGAGGTAGTGAAGTCATTGCTAGTGGGTGATATTCGAATCTCAATCCTAGAGGCTTGGAACAAGGATTCCAGTGATATCTTAGATCTACTCAACGCGATAGCGCTTGTTAAGTCTGCGCCGCAGCGCAGCCGTGATGTGATCGCAGGTTATGGTGAAATATGGTCTGCTCGATTGCTTTCTGCTTTTCTCGGCAAAGAGGCACCATCGAGGGCAGGTACTTGGATCGATGCAAGAAATGTGGTCGTGGTTAAAGATACTGAATTAGGACCGACTGTCTTGTGGGCTGAATCTCAAAATAAGTTCGATTCTGAGTTGTCCAGTGACTTCACTGGAATCACTGTTATTACAGGCTTTATTGCAGCGGATGAGAATGGTTTACAAACGACGCTCGGTCGCAATGGAAGTGATTATTCAGCATCTATATTCGCATCACTATCTAAAGCGTCTCAGCTTACTATCTGGACTGATGTAGATGGTGTAATGAGCGCTGATCCGAGGCTTGTACCTGAAGCTCAGGTGATTGAGCATTTAACATACAATGAGGCTATGGAGCTCGCATACTTTGGCGCAAAGGTAATTCATCCACAAACACTTGGGCCGGCAGTCGAAAATGATATTCCAGTTTTTATTCGCAACAGTTATAACCCAAAACATCCGGGCAGCCGAATTGAACAAGAATTAAAACCTTCTGGAAATATTAAAGGTATTACCGCCATTGGCGGAATAGCACTAGTTAATTTAGAGGGCTCTGGCATGATTGGTGTTCCAGGAACTGCTGATCGACTTTTCACATCACTTAAGGATGCAGGTGTTTCGGTAACGCTGATTTCTCAGGCAAGCTCCGAGCATTCTATTTGTATTGCAGTGCCGCAGAATGTAGCTGCAATGGCGTGTAGTGTCATTACCGAGGCATTTACCGATGAGCTTAATGGCGGACAAATACAGAGCGTTGATATTACTGACGCCCAAAGTATTGTTGCTGTCGTTGGGGATGGCATGGCGGGCACCCCTGGCCTTGCAGCTAAATTCTTTGGGACTTTGGGTCGAGCAGGAGTCAATATTAACGCTATTGCTCAGGGTTCCTCAGAGAGAAATATCTCAGTTGTAGTTGACTCAAGTGAAGCGACTAAGGCATTAAGAGCCGCTCATTCAGGCTTTTATCTTTCAGCTAAGACCATCTCAATCGGAATTATAGGCCCAGGAACTGTTGGTGCCGCATTGTTGCGTCAGATTGAGAAGCAGAGCGATAAGCTTGTGAAAGATTTCAATTTGGACCTACGTATCCGCGCAATATCTCGATCTAAAAAAATGTTGCTTACTGATAAGCGAATTAATCTGGAGACGTGGAGAGACAATTTTGATACCTCGTCAATCGATGTAGACCTTGATGTTTTCGAAAAGCACCTTAAGCCTGATCATCTGCCACATGCGGTTATTATCGACTGCACTGCAAGTGATCAAGTGTCATCCCGTTATGCAGGCTGGCTATCGCGCGGTATCAACGTCATCACTCCTAACAAGAAAGCATTTAGTGATTCGTATGCTGAGTATGAAGCACTTCAACAGAGCGCTAAAAATGGCGGCACGCATTATTTTTACGAGACCACTGTTGGTGCTGCGTTACCAGTTATTACGACTTTGTGTGATTTAATCAAAACGGGTGACGAAATTCGGACTATACAGGGGATTTTTTCGGGAACACTTGCATATTTATTTAATGTTTATGATGGCACGACCCCATTTTCTGAAATTGTTCGATCTGCGAAAATGAGTGGCTATACTGAACCTGATCCTAGAGATGATCTTTCAGGGATGGATGTTGCCCGAAAGCTAACGATTTTAGCTCGTGAGATTGGGCAAAAAATCGAAATTGGTGAATTTCCAGTTAAGGACCTTGTTCCACAAGATTTACGAGATTGCTCCGTCGAAGAGTTTCTTGAAAAACTTCCAAACTATGATGACGAAATAGAATTACTTTTTAAGGCTGCAGCCAAGGAGAAAAAGAAGCTTAGGTACGTTGCGAAATTAGATGCGGAGGGCGATGCTTCAGTTGATTTAGTCCCGATTGATGAAACACATCCATTTTGTAACATTAATCTGACTGACAATATTGTGCAATTTGAATCGGAACGCTATTCCGCTAATCCACTGGTTATTCAGGGCCCAGGTGCCGGCCCTGAAGTTACAGCTGCAGGTGTATTTGCAGATTTATTAAGACTCGCTAATTTTTTGAATACAGGTGAAGGTCATGTCTGATTTTGTGACGGCATATGCACCCGCTTCTATCGGTAACGTTGGTGTTGGGTTTGATATGCTGGGACTTGCATTGTCGGGTGTAGGCGATCGTGTTCAGGCACGAAGAACTGACGGAAATTCTGTGACTGTTTTGGAGGTGCGTGGCCCGGATGGCGATCTACATCCTCATCTTTCGACTAAAGCGGATGAGAATACGGCATCCATTGCCGCCCAGGCTCTCTGGAATAAGCATGGCAATGTTGGCGGAGTTGAGCTTAATGTTCTAAAAGGCATGCCATTGCAGTCTGGAATGGGAAGCTCTGCTGCATCTGCTGTAGCAGCCACTGTCGCGGTTAATGCTCTTCTGCCATCACCTCTAGCTGTAGAGGAATTATTGCCATTTGCACTCGAGGGTGAAAAATATGCAAGCGGTGGAATGCATACTGATAATGTCGCGCCGAGTCTTTTCGGTGGATTAGTTTTGTGTCCGGAAGTGTTATTGCCTGAAATTATACGATTGCCGACACCAGCAGGCGTAAGCGTTGTATTAATGTACCCAGATTTGCAAGTGAATACAGCTCAGGCACGTAGTGTCCTGCCTAAATCAGTATCGATGAAGTTGTGGCTTGAGCAGCAAGGCCTTTTAGCAGGTTTCATATATGCATGTGCGTCAGATGACATAAACTTGATTGGTAAAAGTTTGCGAGATGTCATTATTGAGCCGTATCGCAAAAACGCCGTTCCTTGTTTTGATGATGTTGTCGCTGCAGCAATGGAAGGTGGAGCTCTAGGTTGTTCCTTATCTGGCAGTGGGCCGAGCATTTTTGCACTCTGTAAAGATAGTGATGCAGATAATATAGCTAGCATCATGCATCAGGAATGTAGGGCCTTCGATATTGCCTGCCAGACATGGGTAAGTTCGATGAACGCAACTGGTGCGCACATAGAGGCGTAATTATGAATTTTTTTAGCACTCGTGGCGCAGGCCCGGTCAGTTTAGATGGTGCCTTACGTCAAGGTATAGCAGAGGATGGAGGCTTATATTTGCCAGAGACTTTGCCATCATATGAGGTTAATAGTTTCGATGGTGCTGAGTCGATATCGGACGTTGCTTACGTCCTATTAAAGCCTTTTTTCGCCAGATCTATATTGAAATCTGATATCAAGGGGATCCTAAAGGAGACATTCTGTTTCCCTATTCCAACGAGAGAACTGAAAGTTGTTGGCAAGAATGCAGCCTTGTTGGAGCTCTACCATGGACCTACAGCTGCCTTTAAAGATATTGGCGCCAGCTTCCTTGCGGCTTGCTTGTCACGGCTTGAAGGGAATGTTGATTTGCCATTAACGATATTGGTTGCGACGTCGGGTGATACTGGCGGTGCAGTCGCAGCAGCATTTGATTCGCGCGCTGGAATGCGGGTAGCTGTGCTTTTTCCGGATGGCCGTGTATCTGCTCGCCAAGAGCATCAATTGTGTTGTTGGGGCAAAAATGTCCTATCTTTAAGGGTAAAAGGTTCATTCGACGACTGTCAGTCGATAGTGAAGGCTGCAATGGCGGATAAGGAGTTATCCGCAGCACACCGATTCAGTTCCGCAAACAGCATCAATATTGGTCGTTTACTGCCACAAAGCACATATTATGCTGACGCAAGTTTGCGTCATTATCGTCGCACCGGAAATAAGCCTGGTTTTATCATTCCGACTGGAAATCTTGGAAATGCCTTGGCCTGCATTATGGCTCGTGAAATGGGATTGCCTATTGGTCCAATTATTCTCGCAACGAATGAGAATAGAACCATAGCTGATTATTTTGAATCGTTGGAGTGGCTGCCCCGTAAGAGTATACAAACATTAGCTTCTGCAATGGATGTAGGTGACCCTAGTAATATGGAGCGTCTACGTTGTTTGATTGGTGAGTCTGATGTGCTTCGCAACCGACTAGGAGTGACATCTGTAAGTGATGATGAAATCAAGGCAGCCTTGCGCCAGGATTTTAAATCATTCGGTTTTGCAACTTGCCCACACACTGCGACTGCAACACATACCTGGCGAAATATTGATTCTGCATTGGCTGAAGGTTGTGATTGGATAATGGTGGCTACAGCTCATCCTGCGAAGTTTGAAACAATTGTTGAGCCGTTGATCGGAGAAAAGATTCCATTGCCCCCAGATCTTATGAGTATATTAGCTCGTCCTGCGAGCGCAGTCAGCATCGAGCCAACCGTCGATTCATTGGCCACCGCGTTGCAGTATTAGAGCACTTGCTAGCGATGACTGATTTTTTTCATGCGTTTAAATATCCCTGGATATTGTCACTTATTGGCTTCGGGGCTCTTTTCTTCACCTGGTTGCTATATCGGCTTTATCAAGCTAAGGCAGATACTCTTGAGAGCGCCATAATGGAAATCAGCTTTGATAAAGTAGAAGGATTAGTTATTCCGAGTATTGATGAAGGGGAAATCCTAATTGATTACTTGTTATTAACTTCGCAGGGCTTGTTAATTATCGAAGTTAAAGATGTAAAAGGAAATGTATTTGGCGGTGATAAAGTGCAGGACTGGACTGTTATAAGCGATGATCGCCGCTATACCTTTTCAAATCCTCAGCCAGCACTTTATGATCGTATTCTTGCTGTTCAGCAGATCGTGCGTCAGGTACCAGTTGTCGGCCGGATTTTGTTTCTAGATGGGGCACAATTTACCAAGGATGTGCCAGATCTTGTGACAGATTTAGTTGGATTGGTCACTGACTTCAATGAGCTAGATAAGAGTGCCGCTAAACTTAAGATTAGAGCATTCAGGCCGTATTGGGATCTAATTTGTGAAGAAGCATTAAGCAATAATTCAAAATAGTACATTGATCAGTTCAGATGAATTAGTTGAGCCTGAAAAAGCGAATAGCATTTTTAGTCGTCATCTTGACCACATGTTCAACAGATTGTTTTCGTGCCTCGGCGATAACGCGTGCTATCTCAGGCAGATACATGGGCTCATTCCGGCGGCTTTTCGGTTTTGGTTGGATAGACCTAGGTAACAGATAGGGTGAATCTGTTTCGATAAGTAATTTTTCGTCTGGAATGACTGAAGCGATATCGTATAATTCTTTTCCGCGCCGTTCGTCGCAAATCCATCCAGTGATCCCAATATAAAATCCCATTGCTATATATTCCCGCAGTGATTCTTCTGTATCCGTAAAGCAATGTACGACTACTTGTGATAAATCAGGTAGTGCTGGTTTCATTATTTTAACAAAATCATAATGGGCATCGCGTTGGTGTAAAAAGACAGGCAAGCTAGCGTCCTTTGCAATATCGAGTTGTTGCTTAAATACTTCAATCTGGATTTCGCGTGGCGATAAGTTCCGATAATAATCGAGACCGCATTCACCAACCGCAACTACAGCGTCTTTTTTTATTAGCGAGCGAATTAACGCATCACTTTTATCACTGTAATCAGATGCATAGTGTGGGTGAACACCGGCTGTCGAGTAAAGCATGCCTTTAGAATTTGCCGCAAGGTTTGCGGCTTTTACATTACTCTCATCACTACTGCCAGTAATGATGATCTTTTCGACACCTGCTTCCTTAGCGCGATGCATAACCTCTATGCGATCATCATCAAAGCTGTCATGTGCGATATTTGCACCGATATCTATTAATGAATTTAGCATCACTTAATATTCGTTTGGCTTTTTTTTGAGAGGTATAAGATAGATATCTTTTGGCCTTAAGAAACTAGGCATATGTTCAATTTGAGCATTTAGACAATTTTTCTGGCCATTGAATTTTTTAATGTCGATGATCATGTCACAAGGGTAGCGAATAGTGCCGACTTCTGCTAGAGCAAGGTGTGGTGAATGAATGATTCATTCTGTGTTCGACACATTAAGGCTCAAAGGTGATAAATACTAATTTTAGGTAGAATAGATACTGTGCAAACCATAGCCAAACAACTTTCTCTTTTTGGGGATGTAAATAATATCGATTTAATATCGGATTTTTCTATTCGTAAAAGCAATAGGGCGAAGCGTCTTTCAATTAAGGTTTTTCCAAGAGGTCAGGTTGAGGTCGTTGTCCCCAAACGAACAAGTGTTAGCGATATTCGAAAATTCATCGATTCCCATAGAGGTTGGATAGAGCAGACTAGGCAGCGATTTGCTGCAGATTATCCACCCGAGCCTTTTAGGCTTCCAGATACTGTGCAGCTTAATGGTATTAGACAGCAGTTTGAGGTTCTATATCAATTTAACGAAGGTGCTAAAACCGTTAAATTTCGCGTGAAAGATAACTCGCTATTGCTGACTGGAAAGATCAATGAAGAAGGATTATGTGTTGCCGCTTTGAAGCGCTGGCTGACTGTTTTAGCTCGCACTGAATATGCGCCAATCTTAACGTCATTGTCGGTTGAAACTGGGCATCCTTTTCGTAAGATGCATATTCGTGGACAGCGCACTTGCTGGGGGAGCCATTCTAGCGCTGGGACCATTAGTCTAAACTACTGTTTAATGTTTTTAGATCCTGCATATCTTCGATACGTTATGATTCATGAGCTTTGTCATGCACGTCAAATGAACCATTCAAAACGTTTCTGGCACCTTGTTGAGAAATATGAACCGAATTATAGGCAGTTAGATAAAGGCTTAAATAATAGCTGGAAGAATATTCCAATCTGGGTAGGTATTTACTAGAAATGAAGATGTAGTATTTTTCGATAAAGTATTTTTATTATGGAAATAATTAAGGTATGAAGTTTATCTTAAGAGGCTCGCCCAAGCTTCATTCTTCGTAAAGCTCAACGACACAATTCACTATTTCTTGTTTGCTGCATGAAAGGAATAGAAATTTTTACGCCGCCAGTTGACGCAAGACGTAGTGCAAGATACCGCCATTTTCGTAGTAATCGCGTTCCTTAGGGGTGTCAATCCGGATTAGCGCTTCAAAGCTACTTATATGACCATCACCGGAAGTGACCGTAACCTTTACCGTTTTAGCATCGGGGTCCGTCTGGCCGCTAATGGCGTATATTTCGGTTCCATCAAGATTTAATGAGGAAGCGTCTTGGCCCTCAATAAATTGCAACGGAAGAACACCCATTCCAATTAGATTGGATCTATGGATACGCTCAAAACTTTTCGCAATAACAGCCTTTACTCCTAAAAGAACTGTGCCTTTTGCGGCCCAGTCGCGCGAAGAACCCGTTCCATATTCGTCGCCAGCAATGACAATCAGAGGCGTCTCTTCGGAGCGATATTTTAGCGACGCGTCAAATATCGACATTTGTTCGCCACTTGGCTGGTGACATGTCCAGCCTCCTTCGGTTCCAGGTGCGAGTAGGTTACGTAAACGAATATTTGCGAACGTGCCTCGCATCATGACTTCATGATTACCGCGTCGTGAGCCATAGGAATTAAAATTATGCGGTTCAACACCTTCACTTTGAAGGTATTCAGCAGCCGGACTATTCATAGCGATTCCGCCGGCTGGTGAGATGTGGTCTGTTGTGACTGAATCACCCAGGAGAGCGAGTACACGCGCGCCTTCAATGTTAGTGACCGCAGTTGGGATTTTGGACATGCCGTCAAAGTAGGGAGGATTCTTTACGTAGGTGGAGTTAGCATCCCAAGTATAGATTTCACCCTCGGGAGAATCGATGGCTTTCCAGTTCGAGTCACCCTCAAAAACATTTTCATAACTTGACTTGAACATGGATGCATCGATGTTATTGACTACAGTATCCTGGATTTCCACTTGTGTTGGCCAAATATCCTTCATGTAGACTGGATTGCCATCTTGATCATCGCCAAGCGAATCGTTGAGTAAGTCAAAGTTCATATTACCTGCAATCGCATAAGCAACCACCAGAGGAGGTGATGCTAAGAAATTGTGCTGTACTAAAGCATGGATTCGGCCTTCAAAGTTACGATTTCCAGATAGAACGCTTGTTCCAACAATGCCATTATTTTTTACAGCTGCGGCAATTTCTGGCATGAGAGGGCCCGAATTACCAATACAGGTCGTACATCCATAGCCGACATTAAAGAATCCAATGGCACCTAACTCATCAAGTAGGCCCGATTTTTCAAGATAGTCAGTTACAACACGCGAACCTGGTGCAAGGCTTGTTTTTACCCATGGTTTAGCTTTCAAACCTTTTGAAGCGGCTTTTTGTGCAACCAATCCAGCAGCCAACATGACGGCTGGGTTTGAGGTATTTGTGCAGCTTGTAATCGCTGCAATCAAAATTGCACCGTCACAAATTTCAGTATCAGTGCCATTAATATTGGCAATGCCATTGCCACTTTCCGTGCGAACGGCAGTCGCTGATTCAAGGGTGTCCGCATAGGACTTAGCGGCGTCAGTAAGTGCGATTCGATCTTGTGGGCGCTTGGGGCCAGCAATGCTGGATACTACATCAACCATATCAAGTTCGATTGTATCGCTGTAAAGCGCATCTGGCTCACCCTCATAGCGCCACATACCTTGATCTTTAGCGTAGGCCTCAATCAATTCGCATTGTTTAGCATCACGTCCTGAGAGTTTAAGGTATCGCATTGTCTCGCCATCAATAGGAAAGATTGCACAAGTAGAGCCAAATTCAGGGGACATATTGCCGAGTGTTGCACGGTCAGCTAATGGCATATGCGAGAGCCCATCACCGAAAAATTCGACGAACTTACCAACAACACCTTTTTTGCGAAGCATTTCAGTAACTGTCAAGACTAAGTCAGTTGCGGTTGTGCCTTCACGAAGTTTACCAGTCAGCTTGAAACCAACGACATTCGGTATCAGCATTGTGATTGGTTGACCTAACATTGCGGCCTCAGCTTCAATGCCACCAACGCCCCAGCCGAGCACACCCAAGCCATTGATCATTGTTGTGTGAGAATCCGTACCAACAACGGTATCCGGATAGGCTGAACGAGTTCCATTCTTATCCAGATCAAAAATGACGCGACTAAGGTATTCAAGATTGACCTGGTGGACGATGCCCGTATTTGGCGGTACAACACGAAAATTTTCAAACGCAGACTGGCCCCACCGAAGAAACGAATAACGTTCTTTATTGCGTTGGGATTCAATTTTGTTGTTGAGGTCCAGAGCATCTGCGGCACCGTAATTATCAACTTGAACAGAATGATCAATGACGAGTTCAGCTGGTGACAATGGATTTATATCAGCAGCAGATCCGCCAAGTTTTACAACAGCATCACGCATTG
>JAQWOA010000057.1 GCA_029246105.1 Woeseiaceae bacterium
TCAATCCAATGCTGCCCACTTCGTTGCCACTGCCCTACCTGTACTATTGTTTTATAGTAATTTGCCGCTTCGAGCATCCGATTAGCTTCACTTATCGAATTAGAAATTGGTTTTTCTACATAAACATGCTTACCCGCCGAAACCGCGTCCACCATCTGTAAGCAATGCCAGTGATCCGGAGTCGCTATAATAACTGCATCAATATCCTGCCTATCTAGCAGCCTTCGGTAATCCTTATAAAGAGCTGGAGTATTGCCATAATCTCGCATAATCTCTGATTTTCTACGGGCTAATACGGAATCATCAACATCACACAATGCAGCGCAACGAACATTAGGGCTCAACAACATACTTCGAAGATTGTTATTACCCATGCCATTGCAACCAATAACACCCACATTAAGTGTTTCGTTTGCAGAATTAACTTTCGCACTAACCTTAGTAGCTGGCATTAACCCGCCCGTCGCATAAACAGCAGCTCCCGCCTTCAAAAAATTTCGTCTTTTCATCCTATCCCCCAGATGCAGACATCACACTAAAGCATATAAGATAGTGAGCATAATCTAATACTCAGCATGTGTGGGCCATAAATGCATCAGTCAACCTGAATACGGGCTTCTTTGACCCAGTCATAAGTCGAAAAATCGCATAGATTCGCAATAACGAAGATTGTGTTAGAAATCCTTACTATATGTAAAATGGCAAATATCCTATAAGAGTGGACGTAAGTGACCGACATTGACAATTGGCTAATTGAGTACGAAAAAACCCACGTAACAAATCATAATCCACTCGCCTACTGGATGGCGATACCAATGATTATCGTAGGATTTAGCGGATTATTGTGGTCGCTACCTATACCTGCAGAATTTAAAAATATTTCATCACTTCTCAATTGGGGAAGTGCATTCTTAATGGTCACTACAATTTATTACTTTATTATCTCCCTATCACTAGCTATCGGCTTACTGCCATTCCTTCTTGGACTATCAGCTATTCAAATATCGCTAGTAAATACTGGCCTTCCAGCACTTGAGATATCCATTGGCCTGCTGACTGTTGGGATTGTTGGTCTCGCAATCAGCAGACAGGGTTCTGCTGCTGCTATCGCGCAGGACCTGCAACTCATGATGATCGGACCTGCCTGGCTACTCTCTATCTTATATAAACGCTTTGAAATACCAATCTAGTCATATAGCATCAACGATCCTAGCCGCACTAAATATTCCAGGAAAATACCCGTGAGCAGCAAACTTAATCCACTAGACCTATACGATATTCGATCTGAACTCTCTGAAGATGAAATCATAGTAAAAGACAGCGTCGGGCGATATGTCGATGAAAAAGTCATTCCTTTGATGTCTGATGCTTTCGAGCAACATAATTTTCCTCGCCACTTGATCGGTGAATTGGCAGAACTAGGTCTACTTGGTAGTTCAATAAATGGCTATGAATGCGCTGGACTCAATAGTGTGAGCTATGGGCTAATCTGTCAGGAGCTTGAGCGTGGCGATAGTGGCCTACGCAGTTTCGTCTCAGTTCAAAGCAGCCTAGTAATGTTCCCAATTTATACCTATGGGTCTGAAGAACAAAAGCAGCGTTGGTTGCCCATCATGGCTCGAGGTGAGGCCATCGGTTGCTTTGGATTAACAGAACCGCATGGCGGATCAGATCCGAGCAACATGAAAACGCATGCAAAGCGTGATGGTGAAGACTGGATTCTGAATGGTTCCAAGATGTGGATCACGAATGCCACTATCGCTGACATTGCTATCGTTTGGGCAAAAACTGATGAAGGCGTAAAGGGCTTTATTGTTGAAAAAGATATGCCCGGCTTCGAAACTCAAGAGATCAAAAACAAATTTTCACTGAGGGCATCAGTAACCGGCGCATTGTTTTTCAATAACGTCAGAATACCGGAAGCGAATGTTCTACCTGGTACCTCAAGTTTAAAAGGCCCACTAAGCTGCCTTACACAGGCTCGCTATGGTATATGCTGGGGTGTCATTGGAGCTGCTCAAGCCTGCCTTAATGAAGTCCTTGATTACACACAAGATCGTATTCTATTCGAACGACCAATTGCGAATACTCAAACTATTCAAATTCGAATGGCGGAGATGGGCCGCCAGATCACAGCAGCGCAGTTAATGTCACTACGACTCGGTCGAATCAAAGATAAAGATCAATTAAATCCAACACAGGTATCCTTGGCAAAATGGAATAACTGTCGGGCGGCCATCGATATTGCACGCGATGCACGCGATATTCTTGGTGGTGCAGGCATCAGCGCAGAATATGTTTCAATTAGACACATGTTAAATCTCGAGAGCGTTATAACCTATGAAGGAACAGAAACGGTTCATCAGCTCATTGTTGGCAAAGAATTGACTGGCGTAAACGCTTTCTGATGGCTGGGCTTAAAATCCACTCACTTTCTTGGAAACAAGGAAATAGAAAAATTTGTGGCTACAGGAACAGGAGCCTGAAGTGGCAAAACGCATTGCGATAATCGAAGACGAATTATCAATCCGAGAAAACTACTCTGCGGCATTTCGCCGTGAAGGTTATGCAGTAGAAGAATTCGACGCCAAAGAACCGGCATTAAGGGCTTTTGACAACGGCTTGCCAGATCTCATTATTATTGATATCAATCTGAAGGACGATATTGAAGGTGGTTTTGAGCTTTGTCGCGAACTACGTGCTCGCTCATCTGATTTACCAATCATTTTCCTGACGGCAAGAGATAGTGAATTTGATGCAGTATCAGGATTACGCCTCGGCGCTGACGATTATCTGACAAAAGACATCAGCTTACCGCACCTGATGGCGCGCATAGCAGCATTATTTAGGCGTCTAGAGGCGATGCAAAAACCACAAGGTACCAAGAGTAGAATGGCGCGCGGTGATCTCTTGATCGATACAGAAAGAATGACCGTTCATTGGCAAGAAAAAATTGTCAGTCTTACACTAACAGAATTCTGGTTAGTACATGCTATGGCACGCTATCCTGGCCATGTAAAAAACCGCCAACAACTCATGGATGCTGCACAGGCAGTTCTTGATGACAACACGATCACATCGCATATCAAGCGTATCAGAAGAAAATTCGTTGCTATCGATGCAAAGTTCGATGCTATCGAAACTGTTTATGGCATGGGTTATCGCTGGCTTAGCAACTAGATAAAAGAAAAATGACTCTTAAACGTCAACTCTTTCTTGTCAGTTTATTAGCACTTTTGTTGCCGTGGGCTGGGTGTGAGTTTATTCGGGAAACAGAATCAGCCTTGCGTGTAGGACAACAGCAGATGCTAGCTGGGACAGCTCGAGCATTTGCAATTACGATGGCAAACTATGCCGAAGAGTATCCGCCAAGCTTAAATCGCGAATCAGCAAATGAGCAATTGTTCATACATACTCTCGAAAAAAAACCACGTATTGATGGATACTTTGACGATTGGATACTAAATCCAGATGCAAAAAGATCCATCCGAGGAAGTGATGGGGCGATTCAAATCGCATTGGCCTCTTACGATAATATGGTTTATGTCTATGCAGATGTAAGCGACCGTAATGTTGTTTATGCAACAACCGAGACTATGCTTCTAGAAAATGGTCCGCGCTATGCTGACTACATTGTTCTCGTTAGTAACAGCTCACCACAACATGAAGAGCGCTTCATATTCACTGCTGAAGCGCCTGGGGCAATCGTCAGTTATAAAAAAGATGGTTATGAATTAATTCCAGAATCATCGATATCAGCTCACTGGCAAGATGTGCCTGGTGGCTATCGCCTTGAGGCTCAAATCCCTGCTAATTTGCTGAGAAGCCACCTCGGCCTACTTATTTACAATACAGCTAATGAAATACAGCGCCCCACTCGTAGTAGTAGTTTTTCTGGACAAAGACCCAAGCCAGCTGTTCTTCCATCTAATAAATTAAGAAAAGCAACTGCCGGGCTCGCGCAACCCGGTATGCGTATTTTTGTAACTGACTCAGCTGGATGGCGACTATCAGTTACTGGTGAACTATCTGCTGCAACCACTTACTATTCACCCACAGCAGGATGGTCAAATCGCATTTATGACCTATTGGTTGAAAGTGGAACCGATGCTGCCTCTGCAGAACCTCATGCTAGTGGAAGAGAGCAACAACCGTATGTCAGCTCAGCTCTCGATGGCCGAGAAATGGCAGGTTGGTATAGAAGTAAAGAGAGTGGTCGGGCAATCGTTGCAGTCGCTGCACCCATTTTGAATGATGATGCAGTTATTGGGGCGTTAGTGCTACAAAATGGAACTGACGCAATATTAAGTTCTACTAATGCAGGCCTTGCTCGTCTGATTAATCTCACCTTAATAGCAACCGTATTGGTTGCGGGTGTGTTAGTTGCTTATGCAACCTGGCTGTCCCGGCGCATTCGACATCTCTCTATTGCTGCCGAGGGTGCACTGGAAAATGAAACTTTGCATATCGCATTGCCAAGTGCATTAGCGGTTGATGAAATTGGCGATTTATCGCGCAGCTTTTCGAATGTTCTCAAACAACTCGGCGACTACAACAATTATCTCAGAACACTTGCATCAAAACTGTCGCATGAATTACGCACACCTTTAGCAATTGTCACGTCCTCGCTAGAAAACCTTGAACAAGAAGCTTTGAATGAGGCGTCTTCTGATTATACAACTCGCGCCCTTGAGGGTGCGAATCGCCTACGCCGCATCCTCAGCGCCATGAGCGAAGCAAGTCGTGTCGAAGAGGTGATGAAGCATGCAGAACTAAAGTCTTTTGATCTACATAAGATGCTTCAATCTACCGTTGAGGCCTACCGCGATGTTTATACTGAGCGAAATATAATTTTTACATCAAAATTGACTAGCGCACCAATATTAGGTTCGCCAGAATTACTTATTCAGATGCTGGATAAACTGATCGATAATGCTGTCGACTTTAGTGCTTCCCGGGATACGATTGAAGTTCGCCTTTCAAGCCATAAAAAAATTCTATCGCTTTCTGTGACAAATCCGGGGCCTGCACTTCCTGAAAGTATGCGAATGCAGCTATTTGACTCAATGGTTTCGATGCGCGAAGGTGAGAGCACGCGCCATTTAGGCCTGGGCCTGTATATCGCCAAGCTAATTGTCGAAGGTCACAGTGGCAGTATTCGCGCAAAAAACGTCAATGGTGGTGTAATGTTTGAAGTTTCTCTTTCCAATCAAAATTCACCGTAACGCACAATACTGAACGCAACTTCATGTTTTTCATACGTTAACGTTATCAACAAATATGGCCTTCTAATCATCATGCACCAACGAAGATTTTTTAAACGTCTTCTGAAAAGGGCCCTATTTATAGCTTTTCGTGACATCTTTAGGTGGCTTTATTATAATTCCGCTCCTTTTTCTTAAAAAGAAGTACGTTCTCACGCTTTGAGGATGTTTACGTGTGTTCCTCTGGGCACTAACTATTAACAATCCAGTTAATTCAGTGACTTACTTAAATATTTCGCTGCATACTTGGTGTATTTCGTATGAAAAAATTTGCCGGCCATGAAAAAAAGGGTCTCTATGACCCAGCTAATGAACATGACGCTTGTGGCGTTGGTTTTGTAGTTGACATGAAAGGCCGAAAATCCCATCAAACAGTAATCGACGCATTAACGATACTTAAAAATCTTCTTCATCGGGGCGCTTGCGGCTGCGAAGAAAACACAGGTGATGGGGTTGGTATTTTAATACAAAAACCCCATAAATTTTTCGTTCGTGAATGTAAAAAAATTGATATTGAGCTTCCTAAAGAGGATCAATATGGTGCAGGACTAATTTTTCTGCCAACAGATGTCGAACAAGCTAATCATTGTCAGCAGATTATTTCCCGCATAGTTGAAGAAGAGTGTCAGGTCCTCCTCGGTTGGCGCGATGTGCCAACTGACGATTCAATGCTCGGCCCAAGCGCCGCAGAGGGTAAGCCAAGCTTTAAACAAGTTTTTATCGGACGTGGTGAGCAAACAAAAGACTCAGCGGCTTTTGAGCGCAAGCTCTATGTAATACGCAAAAGAGCAGAAAATATAATCTGGAATTCTAACCTACCTGAAAAAGAACTGTTTTATGTTCCATCATTATCCTATCGCACATTTGTTTATAAGGGGATGCTCACCGGTACTCAGATTGAACCTATGTTTCCAGATATTACTGATCCCGATGTTGAGTCTGCTCTTGCTTTGGTTCATCAGCGTTTTTCCACTAATACCTTTCCTTCTTGGGAGCTAGCTCACCCTTTTAGATATGTAGCACACAATGGGGAAATCAATACAGCGCGAGGCAATGCTAACTGGATGCGTGCACGTGAGGCCCTATGTGAATCTGATCTATTTGGAGATGATTTAAAAAAACTATTTCCTATAGTTATCGAAGGTGGCAGTGATTCCGCAACGTTTGATAATGTAATGGAATTTCTTCATATGGCTGGACGTCCATTGCCACATGCAATATTAATGATGATTCCTGAGGCTTGGTCAGGAAATGAGTTCATGGACGCAGAGCGTCGTGCATTTTACGAGTATCACGCATGTCTCATGGAGCCTTGGGATGGCCCTGCCTCTGTTGCCTTTACGGACGGTGAAGTAATGGGTGCAGTGCTGGATCGAAATGGTTTGCGTCCCTCACGTTACTATGTCACTCATGATGATCGCGTCATTATGGCTTCTGAAGTAGGCGTATTAGAAATTCCACCTGAGAACGTCAAACAAAAAGGGCGTTTACATCCAGGCAGAATCTTTATGGTCGATACAAAACAAGGTCGCATTATTGGTGATGTAGAACTCAAAGAAGCATTCGCAAAAGAAAAGCCCTATGGCGATTGGCTCAAGGCAAACATGATGCCTATAAAGAATTTGCCGCAACCCAAGAAAATTCATGCTGACGATCCAGATACGTTATTGCAAAGACAACAAATATTTGGATATACCCATGAAGATTTAAATTTGCTTATGGCGCCGATGGTCACAAATGCCTTGGAGCCAACAGGTTCTATGGGTACTGATGCGGCACTCGCGGTGCTGTCAAATCGATCTCGTCTTCTTTTTGATTATTTCAAACAACTTTTTGCACAAGTTACTAATCCGCCCCTAGACAGCATTCGCGAAGAAATGGTAACTCAAGTGAGTTCGACGATTGGGCCAGAGCAGAATCTCTTAGAGTCAAGACCGAAACATTGTCGGCAACTTAAATTAAATTCGCCTGTAATTACCAATGAAGAGCTGGCCCAAATACGCGATGCTGATCTTCCGGGGTTTAAAACAAAAACCATCTCGATAGTTTATACGGTCACTAATGGTGCTGCTGGACTTGATAAAGCACTAGAGCAAATTTATGTCCAAGCAGATGAGGCTATCGCCGAGGGATATACATACCTTCTTCTTTCAGACCGAAACACTGATAAAAATCACGCCCCAATCCCAATATTGCTGGCCTGTTCAGGCGTCCATCATCATTTAATACGAAATGGTTCGAGAGCAAAAGTTGGAATCGTATTGGAGTCGGGTGAACCGCGTGAAGTCCATCACTTTGCTACTCTAATTGGCTATGGTGCTGGCTGCATAAACCCTTATTTGGCATTTGAATCTCTCAGTAATTTGATCGATAAAGGCCAAACTCCAAATATGTCGCATGAAAATGCAATACAGAACTTTATTAAAGCCGTAAATAAAGGCATGACAAAAACCATGGCTAAGATGGGCATCTCTGCTGTGCAGTCATATCGCGGTTCACAAATCTTTGAAGCTATTGGATTAAATAAAGAGTTTGTCGATAAATATTTTACCTCGACAGCCTCTCGCATCGGTGGAATTGGCCTTGAGGAGATCGCCAATGAAACAAGCCTGCGCCATCATAATGCTTTTCCCAAACGCCCAGCAAAACGACCTGATCTAGACTGGGGTGGCGAGTATCAATGGAGGCGCGATGGTGAATACCACTTATTCAATCCAGATACCGTATTCAAGTTACAACATGCGACACGCTCAGGGCAGTACAAGATCTTCAAGGAGTACACCTCTCTAGTCGATAAGCAAAATGAAAACCTTGCGACTCTACGTGGCTTGTTTGAATTCGAAAATATTAATCAGCCTATCCCCCTGGAGGAAGTTGAACCAATTGAAAATATATTGGCACGCTTTTCAACAGGTGCCATGTCATATGGCTCAATTAGCCAAGAAGCCCATGAAACATTGGCTATTGCCATGAATCGTCTTGGTGGAAAATCGAATACTGGTGAAGGTGGTGAAGATCCCGATCGGTTTACACCGGATGAAAATGGTGACTCAAGAAGGAGCTCAATCAAACAAATTGCTTCTGGTCGTTTTGGAGTAACCAGTGAGTATCTTGCTAATGCTGATGACCTGCAAATTAAAATGGCGCAAGGTGCAAAACCAGGTGAGGGCGGACAATTGCCTGGCTCCAAAGTTTACCCTTGGATTGCAAAAGTCCGCCATTCAACGGCAGGCGTAGGTTTGATTTCGCCACCGCCACATCATGATATTTATTCTATTGAGGACATCGCACAACTAATACACGATTTGAAGAATGCGAATCCAGAAGCACGTGTGCATGTGAAATTAGTTGCGGAAGTTGGGGTGGGTACTGTCGCAGCTGGCGTGGCTAAAGCACACTCTGATGTTGTTCTTATCTCTGGTTATGATGGTGGTACTGGTGCCTCGCCAATAAGTTCGCTAAAGCATGCGGGTTTACCATGGGAATTAGGCCTAGCAGAAACACAGCAGGTACTTGTTCAAAATGGCTTACGTGACCGAATATCCGTACAAGCTGATGGTCAGCTGAAAACTGGACGCGATGTTGTGATTGCAGCTTTATTAGGTGCAGAAGAATTTGGTTTCTCAACAGCACCTCTAGTAGTAATGGGCTGCATCATGATGCGTGTTTGTCATCTGAATACCTGTCCGGTAGGTGTTGCAACTCAAGACCCCGAACTTAGAAAGAAGTTTACTGGCAGCCCTGAATTCGTTGAGAACTTTTTTAAATACATTGCTGAAGAAGTGCGTGAGCTAATGGCAACATTAGGATTTCGCACGATAAATGAAATGGTTGGTCAAGTAGGTTCCCTACAAACCAAAAAAGCAATCGATCATTGGAAGGCTGCGGGTCTTGATTTTACGGATATCCTTTACAAGCCAGAGGTGCGTCCAGGCGATGAGATTTATTGTGTCAAAGAACAAGATCATGGTCTTGATGAATCTTTAGATGTTACGACTATAGTTCCACTATGTAAGGACGCCCTAGAAAACAAGAAGCCAGTAAACATTAACCTACCCATACTTAATACTAACCGCACAGTAGGTACCATACTTGGCTATAACATCACCAAACGTTATGGCGGAGAAGGCTTACCTGAAGATACGATTAAAATTAACTTTAATGGCTCTGCAGGTATGAGTTTTGGTGCATTCGTACCCAAAGGAGTCACTCTTTCACTTGAAGGTGATGCCAATGACTATCTTGGCAAAGGTTTATCCGGAGGTAAGATTATTGTTTACCCACCAAAAGACTCTACCTTTGTAGCTGAAGAGAATATTCTCGTAGGTAATGTCCTGCTGTATGGGGCAACTTTAGGTGAAGCTTATTTCCGTGGTATTGCCGGCGAACGTTTTTGTGTCCGCAATAGTGGTGTTAATACTGTAGTGGAAGGTGTCGGTGATCATGCATGTGAATACATGACGGGTGGGCGTGTAGTTGTTATTGGTGAAACAGGCCGTAATTTTGCTGCAGGTATGTCAGGTGGTATTGCTTACGTGCTAGACGAAGACGCAAATTTTTCAGCACGATGCAATCAAGATATGGTTGATCTTGATTTTCTTGAAGAGAATGAAGATTTAGAAACCGTAAAAAAATTACTGAAAAAACATGTCCAATACACTCAAAGTACTGTTGCAAGCAATATTCTGAATAATTGGTCAATGTACCAATCAAAATTTGTCAAAGTAATGCCAAAGGATTACAAGCGAGTGCTCACTGCCATTAAAAAGGCAGAGCAGGATAATACTTCGATAGAGGATGCCGTGATGGAAGCCGCTCATGGGTAAACCAACAGGCTTTATAGAATTTGATAGGGAGAAACAACCTTACCGGCCTGTAGAGGAACGACTGCAGGACTGGAACCAAGTTATGAAGCCATGGCCGATCGAGCCCTTAAAGACGCAGGCTTCACGTTGCATGGATTGTGGTATTCCTTTTTGCCATCAAGGCTGTCCGCTCGGCAATCTAATTCCTGACTGGAATGATCTGGTTTATCGTGACCAATGGATGGAAGCTATCGAACGCTTACATGCCACCAATAATTTCCCTGAATTTACAGGCACTTTATGCCCTGCACCCTGCGAAGGTTCCTGTGTACTCGGCATTAATGAAGACCCAGTTACAATTAAGGCAGTCGAGCTCTCGATAATTGATAAAGCCTGGGAGAATGGCTGGATTACACCTGAGCCCGCAGAGGTTCTTACTGGAAAGACAGTCGCTATAGTTGGCTCAGGTCCTGCAGGACTTGCCGCAGCACAGCAACTCGCCCGAGCAGGTCACGAAGTTACCCTATTTGAGAGAGATGATCGTATTGGGGGTCTGCTTCGCTATGGCATTCCAGAGTTCAAGATGGAGAACAAACAGATAGATCGTAGACTCAAGCAAATGCGAGCAGAAGGCGTTATTTTTAAAGCTAACAGCTACGTCGGTGAGAATTTATCTGTCGAAGAATTAAAAAATGATTTTGACGCACTCGTTCTAACTGGTGGCGCCTGTGCTGCGCGAGATTTACCTACTGAGGGTCGTGAATTAAAAGGTATTCATCAGGCTATGGAATTTCTACCCATGCAAAACAGACTTTGCGAAGGTGATGAGGCAGAAAATAATTTTATTAGCGCCAAAGATAAGCATGTCATTATCATCGGTGGTGGTGACACAGGTGCTGATTGCCTAGGTACTTCAAATAGACAAGGTTGCACATCAGTCCATCAGCTTGAGATTATGCCAAAACCACCAAACAGCAGGCTTGAAGACAATCCATGGCCCGAATGGCCGCGCATATTTCGCACTGCATCTGCTCATGAAGAAGGTGTGGAGCGTGTCTATTCAGTTAATACAAAACGTTTCATCGATGATGGTGATGGTAATGTCAAAGCATTGCAATTAGTCGATGTAGAAATGAAAAATATTGATGGTCGTATTAGCTTTGAAGAAGTAGAAGGTAGCGAGCAAGAACTGCCCTGTGATCTTGCTCTATTGGCCATGGGATTCCTCGGACCCGAGAAGCCAGGCATGCTTGAGCAACTTGGTTTGAAGCTAAATGATCGGGGTAATGTCATTACTGATCCACAAACATGGATGACCAGTGTCGATGGAGTTTTTGCAGCAGGAGACATGAGACGCGGTCAAAGTTTAATTGTTTGGGCAATAGCTGAAGGACGAAGTGTTGCCGCTGGTGTTGACAAGTATCTAATGGGTGATACAGACCTGCCAAGACCAGTTTAATTATCACCAATAATTTATGAGTCCTTTAATAAACCATCTGCTTCATGAATCGCAAGGACAAGATGCGGTATCGCCATGTAAGTAGAGTCGCTCCAATGCTAAGAGATAACACGAGTGCTGCCCAAATATAGTTAGGTGGTGCTTGGTAGCTTATCGCGGCAAGATAAGCTAATGGAAAACCCACAATCCAGAATGCGAAAAGGTTAATTGCCATCGGTACTGCGGTATCTTTGTAACCACGCAGTGCTCCAGCAGCACCAATTTGAATTCCATCAGCAATCTGAAAAATGACAGCCATTAGAAGCAGGCTTATGGCAATACCCGTGACCGCAGCATCGTCTGTGTAAAGACCAACAATAGATTCTCTGAAGATAAGAAGGCAGATTGCTGAAACAATCATAAATCCGGCACAAAACAATATTCCAAGCCAACCACTAAACTGCGCCTCACGTAATTTTCCAGCGCCAATTAATTGTCCCACCAAAACAGTTGTTGCTCCGCTTAACGAAAGTGGAATCATGAACGTTGTCGATGCAAAATTAATGGCTATTTGATGGGCTGCAGCAATTTCTGTGCCACGAGTTCCCATCAGAATCGTAATAGCAGAAAAAAGACCGGCCTCAGCTGTGATCGTAATTGCAATTGGCACGCCGAGGAAAATAATCTCCTTGAATACATCAAACCTGAGGGGCGCGGCCCGTGAGAAAAGATGAAAAGGTCGGTAGTGTTTACTCTTTACTACAAATCCAACGAGAATAAACATGGTAATCCACATCGTAATAGCGCTTGCATAACCGCAGCCAATCGCCCCAAGTGCCGGCGCGCCAAAGTGGCCAAACATCAATACATAGTTAAGAAATACATTACAAATCAGTGAAAATATCGACGTGAAAATTATCGGCCGCAGATAGCCAATCCCTTCAGTCATGAATCGAAACGCCAAGAAAATGAAAATAGCTGGGGCGCCAAAAGTAACAGCGTTAACATAACCAACGGTCATGCCTCGAAATTCTGGATCAATACCAAAACGCTCTAATAAAGGTGCAGCAGCAAATTGCCCCAGCAGTAGTATTGGGATACTTAAGATCGCAGCCAAATAGACGCCCTGTCGCATATAGCGGCCAATGAGATCATAATTCCCCGCACCAAAATGCCGTGCAATTATTGGTGATAATGCCATCAGCATGCCAAGACAAAACAAAAATCCAACAAACCAGAAACTACTACCCACAGCTACTGCGGCAAGCTCCCTGGCACCAATACTGCCTGCCATGACTGCATCCGCGAAGCCTATTCCTGCCATCGACAGATTATTAACAATCAATGGTCCACTCAAAAGCAACAGCGCCTTTGTCTGCGATTTGTATTTTGTGAAGTTAATTCGATCCATTAGTGTATGTTAACTTACGATAGCGCCCTTGAATGCTGTAAAATTCAGACGCGCGATGATAAACCACTAAGGAGATAGACATGCTGCATAATTTACAATCAAGACGAGTCGCAGTAATAGGTGGATCACGAATTCCTTTTTGCCGATCTCACTCGGTATACAGAAATTGTACAAATAAAGAACTGATGACTGCTGCACTTAAGGGTGTTGTTAATAAATTCGACCTAAAGGGGCAAACACTTGGTGAAGTCGCTTTGGGCGCCCTCATCAAACATTCCAGCGATTGGAACCTAGCAAGGGAAAGCGTTATAGAGTCCGGTTTGTCATTACGAACACCGGCATTCGATCTTCAGCGCGCCTGCGGAACGAGCCTTGAGGCAGCCATTTTGATCGCAAATAAGATTTCTCTCGGACAAATTGAAGTAGGCATTGCCGGTGGCACCGATAGTATCAGTGACGCGCCTGTTGTTTATCCAGACGAATACCGAAATCTCTTAATGGAAATTCATCGCGCACGCTCACCATTGGATCGCATCAAGCCAATCTTCAAAATACGACCACAACATTTCAAGCCGCAATTTCCAGTTGTAACAGAACCGCAAACCGGTCTTTCCATGGGTGAAAGCACAGAATTAATGGCGAAAAAATGGAATCTTCAGCGCGATCATCAAGATCAATTGGCATTCTCGAGTCACGTCAATGCTGCTGCTGCTTATGATGCCGGCTGGTTTGATGACCTGGTAGTACCATTCAAGAAAATAGAAAAAGACAACAATATTCGAAGTAATACAACCATAGAAAAACTTGCAGCGCTTAGACCTGCTTTCGATAAAAGTGGTAAAGGCACTATGACTGCAGGTAATAGCACACCTCTAACTGATGGAGCTGCTGCAGTGCTACTAACATCAGAAGATTGGGCTCGCGAGAAAAATCTGCCAGTAATGGCGTATCTTACTTTCGCAAAAGCCAGTGCTGTTAATTTCATCGATAATGAGGGTTTATTAATGGCGCCAGCTTATGCGGTCTCGGATATGTTAAAGCAAGCAAATCTAAGTCTTCAAGAATTTGATTTTTACGAGATTCATGAAGCCTTTGCCGCACAAACACTTGCAACACTTGAAGCATGGCAATCAAAGGATTTTTGTCGCGATAAATTAGGCCGAAATGAACCTATGGGATCTATTAATTTAAAACGACTCAATACCAAGGGCGGAAGTATTGCAATCGGGCACCCATTTGCTGCAACTGGTGCTCGAATTGTCGCAACAATGGCAAAACTATTGCATGAAAAAGGTTCTGGTAGAGGATTAATTTCAGTTTGTACAGCGGGTGGCATGGGCGTAACTGCAATCATGGAGTCCGTATAAATACAAAAAAATCGACAATCCTTTTTATTCAAAAAAAGTGTTACTAGAAAGGTAAATTAATACAGTTGTCTTTAGCTCTATATTTTTAGTTTTCTTTTATTTAATGATATCAATAATAGCGTTTGCCCAGCTATCTGAATAGTTCAGAGACTCGACATAATCTAGGTTCTCTCCTCCAGATTCGAGAAATAATTCTGTATATTCATCTCCAATTTCAATGATTGTCTCTAAACAATCAGCTGTGAAAGCGGGTGAGAAAACTAGAATGTTTTTATTACCATCCTTTGGCATGGACTCAAGAACTTTATCAGTAAAAGGTGTAAGCCACTTATTAGTTAATCTGGACTGAAAAGTAACAATATATTGCTCAGCTTCAATGTTTAGCCTGCCGGCTATTATTTTTGTTGTTTCATAAGTGGTTGCTTTATAACAGAATTTATTTTTTTCAGTTATTTTCGTCTCGCAATCATGATCACTGCAAATTGAATCTTCATAGACATTATCAACATGACTATTAGGTATTCCGTGATAACTAAAAATTACCTTGTCATATGAATCAATATTAAATTTATTTGCCTTTTCTATCCAGGCATCAATAAATTTTTCATTATCATAAAATTGATTAATAAATGTTATTTTAGGAACAACCCACCTTTTTGAAATCACTCGTGAAACTTCTTCGTAAACAGAACCTGTGGTCGCAGCAGCGTAATGAGGAAAAAGAGGCAATATAATTACTTCATCTGGATTCTTAGAGAGCATTTTATTTAAAACATCATTAATAGATGGGTTCTGATATCGCATAGCAAACTCAACATCATAATCTGGAAGCTTTTCTTTTAATTTTTCTGTTAATTTTTTTGTATTGTGAAGCAATGGGGAGCCTGTATTTTTATCCCAAACTTGCTGATAAATTTTTGAAGATGAGAATGATCTCAACGGCACAATAATTAAATTAACAAGTATGAATCTTAAAATTGGATTCCTGTCAATTACTCTTCCATCCATTAGAAACTGTCTTAAGTATTTAAAGACACTAAAATAAGTAGGTTTATTTGGTGTTCCTAAATTAACTATTAATAATGATTTTTTCATACAAACTTCTACGTTTAGGGTGCGTGATTATGAATAATATACATTGGTTATAAGATTAAGCTAATAGCCTCTGTACGAAACACATAGGTTTCTTTGATCCAATCTAAAGTAATTCATCTATAAGTCCAGTTGCCCTATCCAGATAAGCGCTACCAAACAAATTAAGATGATTCAGCACATGGTAAAGCTGGTAAAGTTTTAATCGTTCTTGATGGCCTTCACGAAGCGGCCAACTGGATTCATAGGCATCATAAAAATCTTTTCCAAAACCTCCAAATAGCCGTGACATCGCCAGATCAGTCTCTCTATCGCCAAAATAAACCGCCGGATCGAATATCACGGGACTATTCAGATAACACCCCCAATTGCCAGCCCAAAGATCGCCGTGTAGTAATGAGGATTCAACCCTATTGCTATCGAAGTAGATTGGTAGACGTTTTACCAGCTGTGAACCACGTTCCTGCAATTCACCTGAAAATCCATTTTCAGCGGCTAGTCGCAGCTGAAAACGAAGTCGTTTATCGCGAAAAAAATCGACCCAGTTTTCAGTCCATTCGTTGTGCTGCGGTGTAAGCCCAAGAGTGTTATCTCTATGCCACCCATAGCGCTTAGTGGTCGTATGGTGTAGCTCTGCAAGCTGTGCTCCAAGTTCTGCTTCCACTGCAGCACTTACGGGGCGAAGATCGATCCACTCAAGCGCCAGAAAAGTCTCTGTATCGGTGCTTCCAACTCCAATAACTTCAGGTACACGGACTGTGCCTGACTTGGCTATCTCCGATAAACCCTCCGCTTCTGCGAGAAACATTTGAGTGGATGATATTGGGCACGTTTTAATGAAAAGGTTCGTATCATCACCCGAGAGCTTCCAAGCCGCACTGATATCTCCACCACCTTCAGGAGTAGGAATGCCACTTCGATCGAGTTGTTCTAGAATAGTTGGCCAATTAGGCATGAAGGGTACTTAGTGACCGTAGATATCAGAGACTCGCTCAGCCTGGCGGCGAAGTGCCATGCCAATTCCTGCTTCATCATATAACGCATTGATCTCACCCAGTTTCGGTACAGCTGGCTGCATTAACTCCTCCGCATTTACCATTGGCGCATCACATGCTATGCCGGTCAATCGCCGCGCGAGATAAGCTTCGTCTTTATGGATATTAAGTTTTTCACCAAGTGTTTTTGAACCACGGACATTCACCTCATGCACTTTATCAAGGTTGGCATAGATTTCGTCCAGACTGCCGAAGTGTTCCAATAATACTGTGGCGGTTTTCTTGCCAACACCAGGTACACCCTTGATGTTATCAACAGCATCACCCGCCAAAGCAAGAAAATCTGCGATTTGCTCAGGCCATACACCAAAAGAGCCTATGATCTCTTCATAGCCAAGCTTTCCCTTGCCTGCAAAATCCCAAAAAAAGTCTTCCTTGGTAAGTAACTGAGTCAAATCTTTATCGCGAGTAATAATAGTAGAAGCGCGGCCATTTCTTCGGCCATGATGAACCAGCGTTCCAATCAGGTCATCAGCTTCATATGCCGGGCTACTATGCTCCATTAAACCAAGCGCCCGCACAAATCGACGGCATTGCTCGAATTGACGCTTCAGCTCTGGCGGGGCAGGCTCCCGATTGGCTTTATACGCAGGATAAATCTCAGTCCTAAAGCATTCAGTCATACTTTCGTCGAACAAAACAGCAACGTATTCTGGCTTAGCACTTTCCATGAAATCACCGATGAAACGACAAAAGCCATACAAAGCATTTACCGGATTACCATCATCATCAACCATATCGTCTGGCATCGAGTAGTGCGCCCGAAAAACATATACGCTGGCATCAATTAGATATTGCATAAAGCCATAGCAAGGTAATTTAATAAATGTGGATTTTGTTTCATGTGCTCATTCATGAAAAAGAACATCAACGATCTCTTCTCCATTAGAGAGATGATCACTGAGTCGCGCATGTAATGGACTCGATCTCGGGATATGTGCTAACAGGTATTGCATCTGGTCGGCAAGGACTCGTCTTCCCTTAAGATAAATATATTCCGCATAATTTGGCTTAAATGGCACAGCGATCAACTCCATTGAAGCCTGTTCTGGAGTTCGCCCACCCTTATAGTTATTACAACGGCGACAAGCGGTAGCAACATTACTCCAGCAATCATGGCCGCCCCGTGAGACGGGTGTAATGTGGTCCCTGGTTAGATCTCTTACCATATATCGGTTACCGCAATAGAGGCACAGATTTGCATCGCGCTTAAAAAGAGTTCGATTATTCAATGGCGGCGAATATTCATCTCGATTACGAGACAAGCTTTGACTGGTTCCATGCGTTGCGATAATGGAATTGACATCGATGCGACTTCGCTGGCCATCAAGTGAGCTATGACCACCAAAAACTGTATAGAGCGGCGTACCACAGTCATATGCTACCTGCTCAGCATGATAAAGACGCACCGCATTTCGGTAATCAATCCACTCCAAAGGCATACCAGCAACATCAGTTCTTAAGACCTGCTGCGAAATATCGGATGCAATTCCAGTGAGCATATCCGTTCCTCTTAGAATGACTCCGATTATGCCTACTTTAGATAGCCTTCAAAACCTCGTCGAGGGTTTCTTTTGCATCACCAAACAACATACGCGTGTTGTCTTTAAAGAAAAGTGGATTTTGCACGCCCGCGTAACCGGTTGCCATACTGCGTTTAAGGACAACTGACGTCTTACCATTCCAGCACTCTAGAACTGGCATTCCAGCGATTGGACTGTCAGGATCAGTTAATGCTGACGGATTTACGATGTCATTTGCGCCAATTACGATTGACACATCGATTTCGGGAAAGTTCTCATTAATCTCGTCCATCTCAAAAACGATGTCATAAGGTATTTTAGCTTCCGCTAATAAGACGTTCATGTGTCCTGGCATACGTCCAGCGACTGGGTGAATTCCAAATCGAACGTTGATCTTCTTAGCTCGCAAAGCCTTCGTGATCTCATAAACCGTATGCTGAGCTTGAGCCACAGCCATACCGTACCCTGGAATAATCATGACCTCTTTCGCTTCCAACAGCAGTGCGGCAGTTTCATGCGCATCGATAGGGACAACTTCACCTTGATCTTCTTCACTGCTGCTGGCTGAAGCGCCACCACCCGTTCCGAATCCGCCTGCAATAACAGCAATGAACTTTCGATTCATCGCTCGGCACATGATGTAACTTAAGATTGCACCGCTTGAACCCACCAGAGCACCTGTAACGATTAACAAATCATTACCTAGCATAAATCCGGTCGCAGAAGCAGCCCAACCGGAATAACTATTAAGCATTGAAACAACAACTGGCATATCAGCACCACCAATCGCCACCACCATGTGAATACCAAATAGCAATGCGATCACTGTCATGATAATCAAAGGCTCCATACCACTACCTGTTGCAGACTGCAGCACGAACTCACGCCCAAACCAGATCGCGCCGAGCAGAAGACCCAGATTAAATAGATGGCGCCCCGGTAATGTAAGAGGTTTTCCACCAATACGGCCGGACAATTTACCAAACGCGATAACTGAACCCGAAAACGTAACAGCACCAATCAAGATGCCAAGATACGTTTCTATGTCATGGATCGTAAGTTCAACGCCGGTAAAGTGTGAGAGCCTTCCAGGGTCCATGAAGTTAGCGTAACCAACAGCAACCGCAGCAGCACCGACTAGACTATGCAAGACGGCTACGAGTTCTGGCATCTGCGTCATTTGTACACGACGGGCTAGAATGACGCCGAGGCTTCCACCAATGAGTAGCGCAACGAACAGGATTTCGTAATGTCGTTCTACAACACCGAAGATCGTCGCCAATAGCGCGATCGTCATACCAATAATGCCATACCAATTGCCACGTCTTGCAGTTTCTTGATTGGACAAGCCGCCCAGCGCGAGAATAAAAAGAATGGTGGCAATGATATACGACACCGTGACTATACCTTGGCTCAACATTTCAACCTCACCTACGGAACATTTCGAGCATACGATGCGTGACAGCGAAGCCACCCGTAATGTTAATGCTCGTTAAAAGAACAGTTGCTGCCGCAATCCACATAATCGTCGCATTGGCTGCACTAATTTGTAACAAGGCACCAATCACGATGATGCTCGATATCGCATTCGTCACACTCATTAAGGGCGTATGCAACGCTGGCGATACATTCCAAATCACCATATAGCCAACAAAACAAGCCAAAACGAATACCGTGAAATGTGCCATAAAAGATTCTGGGGCAACTGCACCAAGACCTAGTAGAGCTAGACCACCCATAGTCGCACCTATAAATGGGCCCATAACTGATTGCCTTTCTTTGACAACAACAGGCGTTGGAATTACCTCAACCTTCTTTGGTGCTGCCGAGAGTTTCGGCGCAGGAGGCGGATAGGTTATCTCGCCATCTTTGCAAACTGTAGCACCTCGAACAACTTCATCATCAAAGTTGTTAACAATATTGCCATCCTTCTCCGGCGTCATATCAGTTAATAAATGCCGCAAATTGGTTGCATAAAGTTGGCTGGACTGTGAGGCCATTCGACTCGGCAAGTCAGTATAACCAATAATCGAAACACCATTTTCTGTCTTAACAACTTTGTCCGCCTCAGTTAACTCACAGTTACCACCTTGTTCTGCTGCAAGGTCAATGATGACGCTACCATCTTTCATCGAATGCACCATGTCGGTCATGATCAATTTTGGAGCAGGTCGACCAGGAATTAGCGCAGTTGTAATAATGATATCGACTTCTTTGGCCTGCTCACGAAACAATGCCATCTCGGCATCGATAAATTCCTTACTCATCGTTTTTGCATAACCGCCCTCACCCGAGCCATCTTCATTTTCTTCAAAATCGAGCATTAGAAAATCAGCATCCATACTCTCGACCTGTTCTTTTACTTCTGGTCGGGTGTCAAATGCACGAACGATCGCACCCATACTTTTGGCCGCACCAATGGCAGCAAGACCAGCTACGCCAGCTCCAATAACCATAATTATGGCAGGCGGCACTCTGCCAGCTGCAGTTATTTGTCCAGTAAAAAATCGCCCAAAATGCTGTGCTGCTTCAACAATCGCGCGGTAACCAGCAATATTTGCCATTGAGCTCAACGCGTCCATTTTTTGAGCACGTGATATCCGCGGCACACTGTCCATTGCCATCGCAGTAACGCCACGATGAGTCAATTCCTTCACAAGCTCAGGATTTTGCGCAGGCCAAAGGAAACTTATCAAAGTTTGCCCAGCAGATAATTTTTCTGTCTCACCATTTTCTGGTGCTCTCACCTTAAGAATTAGTTGAGAGTGCGACCAAATATTATCTGCCGTTGTAACCTTACAACCAGCCGCCCTATAAGAATCATCTGAATAATTCGCTGCAACGCCTGCTTGCGATTCTATTGCAACGTGATAGCCGAGTTTAATAAGTTGCGCAGCGACATCCGGAGTTGTTGCAACACGATGCTCTCCATCATGAATTTCTCTCGGTACCCCAATATTCATAAAAAAACCTCCATTTGTAATGCGGCAGTCTAACGGAGGTAATCAATAGGCACAAAGCAAAAACTAGCACTTCTGTCGTAATACCCCTTGACTCCAACACACGGTAATCTAAGTTGTATCTACTTAATAACGTCGCAGCAACGAAGTTGACAGGGTGAAAGGCTTTTTTCCAGATATAATATGAAACTAGTGAGCGAAACTCCCATACTAAAGATTGCAGTCAACGTCCCGTTGTCACGATTATTCGACTACCTTCCTCTAGCCTCTGAACCTCAGCCGGTTGCTGGTCAGCGTGTTTTGGTGCCATTTGGAAAACGACAGAAGGTTGGCCTCGTTATAGGCTACTCGAATGGCTCGGACGTGCCTCTAAATAAGTTGAAGCGCTGTGTCGAGGTCCTCGATGATGCGCCGCTCTTTTCCAAAGAAAATCTCTGGCTTATTAAATTCACCAGCGACTACTATCATCACCCTATTGGTGAGGTGGTCGCCGCAACTTTACCATCCTTGTTGCGGCAAGGAAGACCTTTGCATTCGATCGTTGAAAAATACGTTGCAAACGAATTATCCAGTTCATTCAATTTTGCTGGTCTTGCCAAACGTGCTCCCAAGCAAGCAAAGCTGCTCCAAACTTTGCTTGATGCTGGCAATGATGGACTTAATGCCAATCAGTTGAATGAAATGCTACCCAAGTGGCGCAACGCTAAGCAAGGACTGATGGATAAGGGCCTAATGTCATCCTTTGAATGTCATGCTAATACATTCAATGAGCAACTGGTCAGTG
>JAQWOA010000048.1 GCA_029246105.1 Woeseiaceae bacterium
GCTGGTGGCGATAATGATTAATACAAAATGCATAAAGATATTTTTATTCTCTTTACCTCTGATTTTGTCAGCCAACTCTTGGTCCCAAGATGAAGCTGACAGTATCTCGTTGGACGAAATATTTGTTATAGGTAGCAGCGAAGCTGTACGTGACTTAGCAGGATCGGCAACTTTTATTGATAGCGAAGAGATTAGAGAATTTGATGATACTGATATCACAGATTTACTAAGTCGCTCCCCTGGAATCTACATTCGCCATGAAGATGGATATGGGTTACGCCCTAACATTGGTATCCGAGGTGCTGCCGCTGAACGCAGTCAAAAAATTACAATAATGGAGGATGGAATCCTGATTGCTCCTGCACCATATTCAGCACCTGCTGCCTATTATTTACCAAATGTTAACCGAATGAGTGCCGTTGAGATTCTCAAAGGGCCAGCGGCTATTGAATATGGTCCGCATACCGTTGGCGGAGCGCTCAACCTTGTTTCTCAGCCAATATCCCTTGATCGACGAGGTAAACTAGAGGCGGCTCTAGGCAGTAAGAACTATCAAAAATATCGAGCTGAATTTGGCGATCAAATTGATCAGTTTGCTTACTCAATAGATATTTTACGTTACAGCGCTGATGGCTTCAAAGAGTTGGATGGAGGTGGTGACACTGGCTTTGTACGAAATGATGTCAATTTGAAATTAGAATGGAATTCAGCTGCATCTGCTGCTTTTAAACAAAAATTACAATTAAAGTTAGGCTTCGCAGACGAAGAATCTGACGAAACTTATTTAGGGCTGACTGATAGCGACCTCAAGCTCACGCCTGATAGACGCTACATAGGCAGCAAGCTTGACAAATTCACATCTAAACATTCTCAGGTGCATTTACTTCATTCGCTTCAAATAACACCAAACTTAGGATTATTTACTAAGGCATATATCAATCGGTTCGACCGTGCGTGGAAAAAATTTGACGGTATAATTGGAGGACCTTCTGTTAACTCAGTTTTGGCGCGCCCCGATATCTTTACAACTGAAATTGCACTACTTCGTGGCGAAATTAATTCTTCAGGTGCCGGTGGCCAGCTAATTGACGTTACAAATAACGATCGAGAGTATGGTTCACAAGGGATCGAGGTAGCTGTCAATTTTGAAGAAACACATGGGTCATGGCACCATAACTTTCAAGCAGGCATACGTTTTCACAATGATTATGTAGAACGAGATCATCACCAACGTGGCTATACGGTTGCTAACCAAGACTTGGTCTTTGATGGGCTAAATAATCGCACAAAGAAAGCACTTAACAAAGCCACAACAGATGCACTTGCATTTTTCCTGAATGACAAAATTGATGTTGGACAATGGTCAATGAATGCTGGCTTTCGCGTTGAAAATATCCAAGGTGATTTTTATGATTTTAACATCGCCAATTGCCTCGCTATCGACTGCAATGATGCAACTATAACTAATGAGCAAACGATTGTAATACCGGGTCTAGGCATTCATTGGCAGTTGCGTGATGACATGGGTCTTTTCGTTGGTATTAATAGTGGATTCTCACCTGCAGCGCCAACAGCTGGCAGTGAAGCCAAATCTGAAAAGAGCACAAATTTTGAATACGGCTTTCGTTATGATGGAGCAAGTGTCCATGCAGAGATTGTTGGGTTTTTCAGCGACTACAGTAACCTAATCAGTCGATGTCGCGTTTCTGATCCGAGCTGTACTGCGGGTGAAGAATTTAGTGCAGGAGATGTTGATATCGCTGGTGCTGAAGTAAGTGGTTCACAAACCTTTGAACTCGATAATGGCTGGGCAATTCCACTCGAATTTGCATACACCTATACTGAAAGCGCTTTCCAGCGTAGCTTCTTGTCAAGTTTCACACAGTGGGGAAATGTAACTGAAGGTGATGAATTAACGTACCTGCCAAAACATAGTGCTCGTTTTCAAGTTGGCATCACAAATGAGAGGTTTAGCTTAATTGCGGCGCTTCGCTACGTTAGCGAAATGCGTGAAATTGCTGGACAAGGTGCTCTAGAATTCGGCAAATACACGCCAAAATACACAATTATAGATATGTCAGCTAATTGGTTAATTAACGAAACTCTGAAACTTCAGTTGGTTGCAGAAAATGTAACTAATAAACGCGCGATAGTCTCAAGGCGCCCTATTGGCGCAAGACCCACTGCACCATCATTATTTCGAATAGGACTTCAATATCAATTTTGAATCATTACCAAATCACTTTCATGCATTTGCCAGCAATTTTCTAACAGCGGCATCTTTTTTAGGTGATCCCAGCCGAAGGCTTTTCTGGGCAAGTTTATTGTCCAGCGCACTAATTGCTGTCCTCGTGATAAAGCTACAGGGGCGGCCTTTCAGCTTTAAGTTCCTACGGCGTGTATTTTTATCCAAAAAATACTGGATTAATGAATCGACGCGAACAGATATAAAATACCTCTTTCTTAATTGTGGGGTTAAATCATTATTAGCAATGTTATTCATTAGTGCACAATTAATCGTGACGATGTCGGTTGCGTTTACTTTGCAAAAAAATTTCGGTTCAGTAAATCTCATCGAGCTACCTTGGCTTCTAATCGCCACTGTATTCACAGTTACTTTTTTTATTGCAGAAGATCTATCAAGATTTCTTCTGCATCGAGCAATGCACCAAATTCCCTTCCTATGGCGATTACACAAAATACACCATAGTGCTGAGATACTTACGCCACTCACGTTGCATCGAGTTCACCCAATAGAAGTTTGCTTATATTATATGCGTGGAGTGTTGGTGTTTGGCTTGGTAAGTGGTGCATTTGTTTATATCTTCGGAACCAAGTTAGACGCCCTTGACATCCTCGGAGTCGATGCGCTTGGTTTTTTATTCAATATGATCGCAGCAAATCTTAGACATTCACATATTTGGTTTAGCTTTGGGCGTTTTGAGAGGGTCTTTATTAGCCCTGCACAGCACCAAATCCATCACTCAAATGCACCTGAACATCATGATACAAACTTTGGGACATGTCTCGCAGTTTGGGACCGCTTATTTGGCTCTTGGATAGCGGCAGGATTGACACCAAGACGACTAAAATTTGGTGTTGCAAATCGTTGAATGAAAATATTGCTAGATACTAATAGCTAATTAAACCCACAATTAATTATTGAGTACAGAATTTTATAAAGTGACATCGAAAGCTAATAATGAATAAAATAACAATATCCTTGCATGGCGATATGTCAATTGATTCGGTATCTTATGCCTTCCATGCGCCTCCTCCAATACAATATACGATACGCTGTTGGCAATGGTGCCAGTATGCACGTACCACTGCCAGGTGCTGGCTATGTATTTGGTAATCAAACAGTCCTTCCAGACATCACTAGATTCATTAAGTCTGTTGATCCAGATATTGTTGGATTGATAGAGATTGATACTGGCTCCGTTCGAAGTCGCAGAATAAATCAGGCAGAGAAAATTGCTGCTGATCTAAGTATGAATACATCATATGAAACAAAGTATGGTGAAAAATCAATCAATAAAATACTTCCGATTATACGAAAGCAGGGAAATGCCTTTCTAACTGCACGACGAGTCCATAATGAGAAGTTTCATTACTTCGATACCGGAATAAAACGCCTAATTATTGAATTGGAGCTCGAGCATTATTCAATATTTCTTGTTCACCTCTCTCTGAAGTATCGGCATCGTCATCTGCAATTAAGGCGACTATATGATCTAATTAAAAATACAAAGAAACCAGTAATTGTTACTGGCGACTTCAATACATTTTGGGGTGAGAGCGAGATATATTTATTTATGGAAGCAGCTAAATTGAGCTCGGCGAACGAAAAAGGCATACCAACCTACCCCAGCAGATCGCCAAAAAAAGAGCTTGATTTCGTTTTGCATCAAGATGGGATTGACGTAACGGGCTTTGAAGTTCCTGACATACGACTGTCTGACCATCGACCAATAATTTGTGATTTTGAATTGAGATAATAATGCAACATTGGAAAATTAAAAAAGATAATAATGACATCGTTTGGCTCTGCCTCGATAAAGCTGAAACAAAAGCCAATGTCCTGTCGGCTGAGGTGCTTAATGAATTTAATGAAATTTTAGAGTCCATGACTAAAGAGCCTCCTGTTGGACTCGTTATCTGGTCTGGAAAAAATAAAAGCTTCATCATGGGTGCAGACATAAAAGAGTTCACCTCTATAAATTCACCTGAGCGGGCTTACGAATTAACGCGATTGGGTCAGAAATTACTTGATAAGCTCGAATTCTTACCTTGTCCAACAGTAGCCGTGATTAATGGGATTTGTCTCGGTGGTGGTTTTGAGTTGGCGATGGCGTGCGACTATCGCATTGCACTAAATTCCAATAAAAAAATAATTGGCTTACCAGAGGTAAAGCTTGGTCTACACCCAGGATTTGGAGGCACGGTAAGGGCGATACAGATAGGTGGCGTACGTGCTGGTATGCAACTCATGCTTAGCGGCAATCCAATACAGCCCAATAAAGCTTTATCACTTGGTTTTATTGATAAGATTTCAACAGATGATGATTGGCGCATCGATACAGTTAATTTACTTATTACAAAGCCACCCAAAAAGAAAGCGCCACTTATTGACCGCTTATTAAGCCTTAAGCCCTTCCGCGGATTAGTTCGAAATATGCTACTTAAGCAAGTTCAAAGTAAAGTACGCAGCGATCATTATCCCGCTCCGTACGCGATGATCGACTTATGGGTAAATGAGGGCGCATCTATCACGACAGGCTACGTTGAAGAGGCGAAGAGTTTTGGGAATCTCATGTGTTCTGATACAGCGAGAAACCTTATTCGTGTTTTCTTCCTTCAAACCCGCCTGAAGGGACAGGGAAATAAAAAGGACTCAAATATCAATCATGTCCATGTTGTTGGTGCCGGCGTCATGGGTGGAGACATAGCTGCATGGTGTGCTTTACGAGGTCACACAGTAACGCTTCAGGACCGTAAACAAGAATATATCGATCCAGCAATGCAACGTGCTGCTAAATTATTCTCCAAGCGTATTCGTAATAATGAGGAGCGACAGTCTGCATCGGATCGATTACAACCTGACGTCGAAGGAATGGGTGCGGCTAAAGCAGACCTCGTCATTGAAGCAATTTATGAAAATCTTGAAGCAAAGCAGTCTCTTTACCAAGATTTACAAGCAAAAATGAAGCCGAATGCACTGCTGGCAACCAATACATCGAGCCTTCAGCTTGAGGATCTTCGGGCAGTATTAAATGAACCGCAACGATTCATCGGACTGCATTTTTTTAATCCAGTGGCAATGTTGCCATTAGTTGAAGTTATCCGATGTGATGACACCGAACAAAGTGTACTAGATCTTGGTTTCGCATTTACCAAGCGTATCGGCAAACTACCATTGGAATGTAATAGCTCACCTGGTTTCGTTGTGAATCGAATACTAGCGCCATATATGTATGAAGCCATGCAACTAGCCGATGAAGGTATTGCACTGGAAAATATTGATGAAGCTGCAGTTGAATTTGGTATGCCAATGGGGCCAGTTGAGCTTGCAGATAGTGTAGGCCTTGATGTTGCCCTGCATGTATCAAAAGTCCTTGGAAAGGCTTTAGGTAGGCCAATCACTTCCACCCTGCAGACTATGGTGGATGACGGACTTTTAGGCCGTAAATCTGGACAGGGTTATTACCGCTGGGAAAATGGCAAAGCTATCAAGCAAACTCTTACAACAGATGCGTCTCCCAGTGATATTAAAGATCGCCTGATATTAACGATGGTAAACGAAGCGGTTGCCTGCTTGCATGAGGGTGTTGTTAATGATGCAGATCTTCTTGATGCAGGTGTCATTTTTGGTACTGGTTTTGCGCCATTTCTAGGTGGTCCACTTAACTATGCAAAAGAGCGTGGCACTACAGCCATTGTCACGCGCTTGAAAGAACTCGCAAGAGTCCATGGAGAGCGATTTGAGCCACATAGTGGATGGTCTGACCTGTAACAGGCCTATCCATCATTTCACAATAAGCAGTTATGCGTGCAAACGACACATAAAATAATACATTCTTAACGACTTTTTCGTTCATATTTATAAATATTTAATGAATTTAAAAGTAATAATCTCTTGGGTCATCTGGAACAATACCTAAGTCAGACCTTTATCTTTATCGATGGAAGAAAATACGTTGGTGAATTCAAAGATGGCGACTTCAAAGGCCAAGGCAACTTTACCTATGCCGACGGAACCATCGAAGAATTAATTGGTGCCCGGGGCGGGACTTGAACCCACACACCCTTTCGGATAGCGGATTTTAAGTCCGCTGCGTCTACCAATTCCGCCACCCGGGCAAAATAAATCAAAATGGAGGCTAGGGTCGGAATCGAACCGGCGTACACGGAGTTGCAGTCCGCTGCATAACCACTCTGCCACCTAGCCTCTGTGTTATGCGTAGCAGCGGCAAAAGTCGCTACTGAGCAGGCGTCGCAGTATACAGTGACTATCTCAGCAATCCACCCGAAATATTTGCATAATTAGCAAATGAATAATCCTCATTTACCTTTTCTTTTTGCTCTCGCTTTACTCACCTCTTGTGCTGAAAGGCCCCTACCGCAATTTGGTGATCCCATATCAGTCATAGTGCCTATAGAAAAATCGGCATATGGTCCCCGACTAACGCAACACAAAAGAAATGGAGCCATTCTAAGCTGGATGGAACGCAATGATGAAGGAGGATCTCTGCTGTTTTCAAGCTTTCATGATGGCGAATGGCAATCACCTTTGATTGCTGCTTTAGATGATCAAATGTTCATTAACTGGGCTGATCTACCTGCGGTCGCCACCATCAATGCAAACGCTTTGCTTGCCCATTGGCGCAGTCATGTAAGTAATGCTCCCTATGCTTACCAGATCCTGACATCTATCTCTAATGACCAAGGAGTAAGCTGGAGTACCCCTGAGAGCCCACATAGTGATGGTACACCCACAGAACACGGCTTTGTCTCTACTTTTGCCGCTGGTGCTGATATGGGCTTAATATGGCTAGACGGACGAAATACACCAGACAATGGAATGACGCTTCGCAGCGCAATAATAGATTCAGACGGTAGACCCCAAAAAGAAACTCTCATTGATGACCTAGTTTGCGATTGCTGCCAAACAGACGTCGCTATTACTAGAGATGGGCCAATTGCGACATATCGTGACAGGACCTCAGAAGAAGTTCGAGATATTTATGTATCTCGCTTCATTGACGGATTTTGGCAATCTAGCATACCAATATCGAATGATAACTGGGTCATATCAGGGTGCCCTGTGAACGGACCGTCAATCAGTGCAGTGGACGAACAGGTTGCTATATCGTGGTTTACTGCTGCAAATGAAAAGCCCATGGTTAAAATGGTGCTTTCAAGTGATGCTGGAAAATCATTTTCAGAGCCTATTATCGTAGACGCTGAAGGTACTCTCGGCAACGTTAGTATTGTTTCTATCGATCAACTGTCGTTTGTCGTCACCTGGATGAAAAAATTACAAAATAAATCTTATGCAATTCAAATTCGAGTAATAACTACTGACGGTAAGATCGGAGCAATAAAAACCATCGGACAGACCACAAATGCTAGAACAGTCCCACAAATCTTAAAAATTGCTGATAATTTATTGATTGCATGGACAGACGACAGAATGGGAACCAGTAAAATAAAATCAGTTAAAGTGAAGATCGTTCGTGATAAGGCTAACGCCACTTAAAAATTTACGATTTATTAATCTTTAGTGACGACCCTAATTTTAACCTCGCAAACTTCAGTAATTCATGCACCATTCGCTCTTGATACTATTTAAAAAACTGTAAGTTTTAAATGTTTGGAGCGGGAAACCAGGTTCGAACTGGCGACCTCAACCTTGGCAAGGTTGCGCTCTACCAACTGAGCTATTCCCGCGAAGGATCGAAATTCTAGCGCTCAACAGGCTCAAGTCAAGCTGTAATTACCTGTTTTACTGATTGGATGTCTTTTGATCCTCAATAATTGAGGGCCAAGCTGCTTTCAGATATATAACCATTGACCAAATCGTCATAATTGCAGCAAGCACCAACAATACGAAACCTACGGTATACACAGGGATTCCGAAGAGTGGCTCCTGATAAACCATGAATGCAATGCCAAACATTTGCAGCATGGTCTTGATTTTTCCAGCCACAGAGACTTTAACGTTGGCCCGCTCACCGATCGTTGCCATCCACTCACGAAGCGCGGAAATAGTTATCTCTCGACCAATGATGATCATCGCAATAACATCCTCAAACCACCGAGCATCAGCTTGAACTAACATTACCAATACTATCGATACCATTAGCTTATCAGCAACTGGATCAAGAAATTCACCGAAGCGCGACGTCTGACCATAACGCCTTGCCACCCAACCATCGATGAAATCAGTAACTGCAGCAATGCCAAACAAAATTGCAGCGACAGGTCGCGCGTGCGGAATAACCTCACTATAAAAACAAATCACAACGACCGGAATTGATGCAATTCTGAACAGCGTCAACATATTTGCAAAATTAATATTCAATCATCAACTCGATTTTTTTAATTCTCAAGATGTAGAGTATTGTATATGTTTTCGGCTAATCTTCGACCAATACCGTGCACTTGTATCAAATCGTCCACCCCTGCCGCAGTTACGCCTTGCAATCCTCCAAACTGTCGCAGCAATTCCCGACGTTTTTTTGGACCTAGGCCTGGAATTTTCTCTAACGTTGAGGTCCGTCTTACTTTGGCACGACGTTGACGATGCCCAGTAATAGCAAAACGATGTGCCTCATCTCGAATCTGCTGAATAAGAAGTAAAGCCGGCGAGTCCGATGGCAATGTAATTGGCCTCGATTCACCTGGGCGGAAAAGCTGTTCAGCACCAGGTCGTCGTGCTCTACCTTTAGCAACACCAACCACAGTTAACCAGTCCAGTCCTAGATCAGACAGAACTTTCATCGCCTCAGCAAGTTGCCCTTTACCACCATCTATAAATAGGATATCTGGCATTGCAACCTCGCCTTTTTTAATTCGTGCATAACGTCTTTGCAGGGCCTCTGACATCGCCCTATAATCATCTCCTAATAAGTCAGGACTAAGATTAAAACGCCTATAATCACTCTTTAGGGCCCCTGTACCATTGAAAACCACACACGAAGCTACTGTAACCTCTCCAGAGGTATGGCTTACATCAAAACACTCAAGACGCTGCGGGGTATCCTCGAGTTGCAATACTTCACCAAGAGCCAGAAATTGACGTTTAATTGTGGCATTGCTTGCAACCTTCAGATTTAAGCCTTGCTCCGCATTTGTTTTCGCCATCTGTAAAAAACGTAAGCGGTCACCTCGAACACTAGAGCGGATTCGCACTTTATGACCCATGCGAAGGGTCAGTTCCTGTTGCAATAACTCACCATCAGGAATGTCCAGTTCTATAATAATTTCAGCCGGCGCATCACGACCCAGGTAATATTGAGCAATAAAAGCATTAATTATTTTTTGTTTATTCGTCTCGCCTTGAAGGCGTGGAAAATGATCACGACTACCTATTACAGCTCCATTACGAATAAACATGACTGTCACACAGTGAATTGCGGCATTAGATGCGAACCCAATGATATCTAAATCAAGCTTACCGCTACGCTTAACAAGTTGACGCGCCTCAATTTCTTTGAACTTTGATATCTGGTTTCGAAAACGCGCTGCATGCTCATAATCTTGAACATCAGCCGCCCTTTCCATTCGCCTAACGAAAGTGTTAATAACAGTTTTGTTTTTCCCTTCAAGAAATAATATAGCGGCATTAATATCATTGGCATATTGATCCTTGCTGATCAAATTAACGCATGGGGCTGTGCAGCGTTTGATCTGATATTGCAGGCAAGGACGAGTCCGATGTTGAAAAAAATTATCTGAGCAATTTCGAATTAAAAATAATTTCTCCAATTCACTTAGAGTTTGTCGAACTGCAGATGTACTTGGATATGGCCCAAAATAACGCCCTTTACCTTTTCTTGCTCCACGGTGAAATCGTAAGCGAGGGTAGTCATGCTCAATCGACGCATAAATATATGGGTAGCTTTTATCATCTCGCAACAAAATATTGAAGCGAGGTTTATGCTGCTTAATCAGATTATATTCAAGAATTAAAGCCTCAGTCTCTGTATTGGTCACGGTAACTTCAACTCGCAGAACTAATCTCATCATCGCGGCAGTCTTCGGCGAATCATGAGAACGGTTGAAATAGCTTGATACTCGTTTTTTTAGATTGCTAGCTTTACCGACGTAGATAACCGTTTGCTTCTCATCGAGCATGCGATACACGCCTGGACGATGCGTAAGAGTACGCAGGAAAGGTATAACTTCGAAAGGTGCGTCGTCATTCACTAAGCTAGTTTTCCAGTAACTCCCGGGCCTTTATGAACACTTCATTGAACATCTTTTCGGTCAATCGGCGTGTGTTGATGTTGTAACGACTACAGTGATAGGAATCAATCAACCTAAAACGTCCAACATCATGCACGGCCGCATGCTGAAATTTATACTCGACCTGTCGTATTCCAAGCGCTTTAATTACAGCACGATGTGCAATGCCACCCAATACCATTACGATAGCATCGCTCGGTAGTGCTCGCAGTTCACTCGCTAAGAAATCATTGCAGGCATTAATTTCAGCTCCAACCGGTTTGTTATTTGGAGGTAGACATTTTACAGCGTTCGTTATTCGACAGTCGATGAGTATTAAATCATCATCAACCGCCTCTGAATGGTCCAGATTTGCAAATCCGTGCTTGTGAAGCATCTGATAAAGCAAAACTCCTGCGTAATCCCCGGTAAATGGACGCCCCGTCCTATTTGCGCCATGCATCCCAGGCGCAAGACCGACAATTAAAAAACGTGCTTCCTTTGCTCCAAATGGCGGAACTGGCCGACAATAATAATCAGGATATCGCTCTTGTACGTCATCCAGAAAGAGCGAGAGCCTAGGGCACTCACGACAGTTCTTATCGAAACATTTATCGTTGATCAAGCGCTGTGGTCATCCATATGACAAATTATCACTTAGCCAAAGTAGCGTACTCTAATAAATTTACGCTCTAAAACTACTTGCAATAGTTAGGCTTTATTACGACCCGCTATTCGCATTGCAACTTCCATCGCTTGCTCATAATTTAGTCTCGGATCAACCGTCGATTTATAAGCCTTAGCAAGATCGGCATCCGTAAGACCACGAGCACCCCCAGTACATTCAGTGACATTTTCGCCAGTTAACTCCAGATGAACACCGCCAAGATAGCTGCCCATGGAATCATGAACTTTAAAGGCAGACTCAATTTCCCCAATAATATTCTCAAAACGTCGCGTCTTTGTGCCATCCGACGTGCTCTCAGTATTACCGTGCATTGGGTCGCAAATCCAAAGTACCTTGGCATCCATATCTTTAACTGCGCTGATCATATCGGGAAGATGTTCCTCCACAGAATTAGCTCCAAATCGATGAATTAAAGTCAAGCGTCCTGGTTCATTATCTGGATTTAATACCTCAATAAGCCCTTGCAGCCAATCCCGTGTCATTCCTTGCCCAATCTTCACACCTATAGGATTTGCGATACCTCGGAAGTATTCGATATGGGCCCCATCAAGCTGGGCTGTCCGCATTCCAATCCATGGGAAATGAGTCGTTAAGTTATACCATTGCTCACGTCGATCGAGATACCTTGTTTGAGCCTGCTCATAGTGCAAGTGTAAACCTTCATGGGCTGCATATATATCCGCTCGTTGCGTCTGATGAAATTGTCGACCAGACACCGTCTCAAGAAAATCCAATGAATCAGAAATCGTAGACATTATATTGTGATATTCACTGGCAGCAGAGGAATGACCCACCCAATCGAGATCCCAATATTCAGGGTGATGAAGGTCGGCAAAACCTCCATCAATTAACGAGCGAACAAAATTCAATGTCATCGATGCTCTCTCATAACCACGCAATATTAGTTGCGGATCTGGAGTTCGATCGCTTGCTGTGAAGCCGCTACGGTTGATGATATCGCCACGAAAACTCGGCAGAGTAACGCCATCACGGGTTTCAGTATCCGCCGAACGTGGTTTTGCGTATTGGCCCGCCATTCGACCAACCCGAACGACTGGCTTCTTCATTCCGCAAATCATCACGAGACTCATCTGCAGTAAAATTTTTAGTTTAGCGACAATATTTTCTGACGTGCATTCTGCAAATGTTTCTGCGCAATCTCCGCCTTGCAGTACAAAAACCTCACCGCGTTGAGCCTTGGCGAAATGTGCCTTGAGCTCATCAATCTCCCATGATGTAGTAAGTGGTGGTAATCGGCTTAAATCAGCCACTACACGATCCAATGCCTCTAGATCAGGATAGGATGCTTGCTGGGAAGCCTCCTTACTCCTCCAGCTCGCAGGATGCCAGTCATTTTTGTGTGCTCTTCTACTCACGTTTTCAATTCTTCTTTGAGTAAGATTCTTCTGTATTCACCAGAAGAAAAAACGGACTATGCCATGGCTTCTTTAAAGCCTCAAAAGTTTCTCATGCAATCAGAGGTTTATATAGTCTTTATGAGCCAGCTTCAGGGGGTGTAGTAAGGAATAAAGGAAAATAATAGTTTACTACTCAACAGCTAGCCAATTTGCTCCTTAGTTTTGCGCCAAAGCTTGTTGAGAGTCGCGAGATTGAAGTCTTTTAATCGTTTTCCGTCTCTTATAACTTCACCTTCCATACCCCTAAAGCGCCTCTCAAATTTACGATTTGCCTTTGTAAGGGCCTTTTCAGCATCGATATTAAGGTGTCGCGCAAGATTGACGACTGCAAACACAAGATCACCAAATTCTTCTTCCATATGTTCAAAATTGCGCGAACCTACAGCATCCTCAAGCTCATCAAGCTCCTCGTAAATCTTCTCACGTACGCCCTTTCGGTTCGGCCAATCAAATCCGACGCGACTTGCTCGTTTACCGAGTTTTTCCGCCTGCTTCAATGCCGGTAGCGCTTTAGCAATACCAGCAAGGGCGCTTCCATCAATGGACCCTGATCGCTCCGTCTCTTTTATCTGCTCCCAACTGCTCGCATGTTTCCCCTTTGAGCGCTCGGCAGCATCACCAAAGACGTGAGGATGTCGCCTGATCATCTTCTCGGCATTAGCGCCCGCCACATCATCAAAGTCAAAGCTATCAATTTCCTCAGCCATACGAGCATGAAATACAACTTGAAACAGGAGGTCACCGAGTTCGTCACGCAGATCGTCCATATTTCCACGCTCGATCGCATCCGCAACTTCGTAAGCTTCCTCAATGGTGTGCGGGGCGACGCTGCTGAAGTCTTGCTGGACATCCCATGAGCAACCATTTTCAGTATCACGGAGCTTGCGCATAACTTCAAGTAATTTATCGATTCCATTCATATATTATTGTTTTAGATTGATATCTGTTATAGATATGACCATGAATGCTGTTGCACCCCAGATTCTTTCGTTCTCCTAATGAAATTCAACCGCTTGCAATTTTTAATCATAACTCGTCCACTCACCACGAATATTATTGCCGGCATCCAGCAAAATCATCACAATCGCCATACCAATCTTGTTCTAGTTCTGTTAAATGTCCCACTATGCAAGAAGTAAGAAGATTTGAATGGTGAATTGAGCGATACTATTAAAGCAAAAGTAGAAGAACTATAAATCAAATCAGGCGTGTTAAAGAAGGTCTGTAAAACTGCATTCAAAGATGATTATATTAATTAATCAATCAGAAGATCACGAAATATTAGAAACCATCTTAACGAGCGTTAATACAATATGAAGAAAATTATTGGCGACATTTGGGATTTTTGGGTTATTACATGGCACGAAAGTCAAACACTGTTTTGGACTGAAGCTATTGCAACTACATCATCAGTTTGCGCCAGCATTGTATTGGCAGTTAAATCACCATACCCGCCATTACTTATAGTATTTTCGTTGTATTTGGTTGGAAGTGTTCTATTGATGTACGCGATGTACATTAGAAAGAGCTCGTGGATGATGGTACTGATGACCTGGTATTCAATAATGAACGTAGTAGGATTATATAATGTTCTTTAATTTGAACACTAGCTAGCCCTTAAAACCAACTCATCACATTTCGCCATATTCCCACCTCAGTCTTGCCAGACTTGTTAGCTACTGCTCCTCATGCCTATCACTGTTGAGGAGCCATTCAATGTTATGACTACTCTTACCCTTCCTTCTTAGAGTGTTTAAGATTATTGGTTGGCAATAAAGAAGCAGATGATTTTTATCAGTCTGTAATAGGATTATGTTCTGGTAGCAATATTAACGAAACTGCATTGGAATTTTGGAAAAATGATTAGATAAAATAAGAGTGCTAACATCTATCTTCGTGTATTCGTTAAGGATTTCGAAATAGATGTTTGAACAGCTTGCTTCGATTCACCCACTTTTGCCGCCCGGTGCTGGATTACTTGCG
>JAQWOA010000003.1 GCA_029246105.1 Woeseiaceae bacterium
TATGATTGAGGATTATGTGAAACCCGGTATCAGTACGAATGAGCTAGACCGTATTTGTCATGAATACATAATCGATGTGCAGGGCGCCATACCTGCCCCGCTAAACTATAAAGGGTTCCCAAAGTCTATCTGCACATCAGTCAATCATGTGGTCTGTCATGGTATTCCAAGCGACAAGATATTGAAGTCTGGAGATTGTATTAATATTGACATTACAGTGATCAAGGACGGCTTTCACGGTGATACAAGCCGCATGTTCTTTGCTGGAAAACCAAGCATCCAAGCCAAGCGATTATCGGAAATAACCTTTGAAAGCATGTGGTTAGGTATCGAAGAACTATGCCACGGCAAATACCTCGGTGATATCGGTGCTGCAATACAAAAAAATGTGGAGAAAAATCGATTTTCTGTCGTCCGTGAGTACTGCGGGCATGGCATCGGCCAGTTATTTCACGAGGATCCTCAGGTCTTACACTATGGCAAACGTGATACTGGCCTCAAACTTCGTGAGGGAATGATACTAACAGTTGAGCCGATGGTGAATGCGGGAAAAGCCAGTGTTCGTCTTCTGCCAGATGGTTGGACGGTCGTAACCAAGGATCATAGCTTGTCAGCCCAATGGGAACATACCTGCTTAATCACCAAAAATGGTTTCGAGGTGCTAACACTCGGTACTGAATCTTTATAATAATTTTCTATATAAAACAATGATCTATAAAGAGTTTCGCGGCACCCTAACCAAGATTAATGAAGACCTTAAGGCGCGATTCTTGGCTGGTGATTCCGTCATAGACCTAGTTCATGCTCGCTCAAATAAGATTGATGAATTACTAGTCAGTCTCTGGAGCGCTAATGTAAAAATACCTGAAGCTGCACTGATTGCAGTCGGCGGCTATGGACGTGGAGAACTACACCCCAGTTCAGATATCGATATCATGATTCTACTGCCGCAAAATGTATCTGACAGTCGCAAAGAATGCCTGTCAGGCTTTATTACCTGTCTTTGGGATATTGGCCTCGAAATTGGACATAGCGTACGCAACCTTGCTGAATGTGAACAAGAGGCGCGTAATGATCTAACTATCGCAACGACATTGATGGAATCGCGTTTACTGGCTGGACCGCAAAATTTATTTGGTGAAATGCAGCAACTAATAGACTCTGAGAATATGTGGCCCTCACCTGTATTCTTCGAAGAAAAGCAAAAAGAACAAATTCGCCGTCATCATAGCTATCATGACACTGCCTATAATCTCGAGCCAAACATAAAAAGCAGCCCCGGTGGCCTCCGAGACATCCAGCTGATCGGATGGGTAGCTAAACGGCATTTCGGCGCATCGACCTTAATTGATTTGGTTAATTATGATTTCTTGACGCCAGGTCAGTTGCAACGTCTGCAAGATGGTGAAAAGTTTCTTTGGCAAATTCGATTCGCCCTACATACCATTACAGGCCGCCGCGAAGATCGATTACTATTTAATCATCAAACGCACCTTGCAAAAATGCTTGGCTATGAGGACGCGACCTATACTTTAGCAGTAGAACAACTTATGCAGCGCTATTATCGCACTGTCATGGAGTTGAGTCGCCTCAACGAAATGTTACTGCAGCAATTTGAAGAAGCCATCCTCATGGATCCGAATGCACCTGCAGAAAACCTCAATGAACGTTTTCAGGTAAAAAATGGTTTTCTTCAAACGATTGACGAAAAAACTTTCCAGCAAGAGCCTTCTGCCTTGCTCGAGCTCTTCTTATTACTCCAAGATAATCCGGAATTACGCGGTGTTAGCGCTTATACAGTTGGCTCAATCAAGCGTCATCTACATCTGATTGACGACGAATTTAGACAAAATCCCCGCAATCAGAGACTTTTTCTGAGCATATTAAGTGCATCAGAAGGCGTTTCACATGAACTACGTCGTATGAACTTATATGGCGTACTTGGACTCTATATACCATCCTTCGGTCGAATCGTCGGGCGCATGCAGTACGATTTATTTCATGCTTACACAGTTGATGAACACACACTATTTGTCGTTAGTAATCTACGACGCTTCGCTTTAAAACGCTTCAATGACGAATTTCCACACTGTAGCGAAATAATGCAATCACTTGAGAAGCCAGAACTAGTTTATTTAGGGGGCCTCTTTCATGACATAGCTAAAGGGCGTGGCGGTGATCATTCGGAACTAGGTGCAGTAGATGCTGAAGCATTCTGCCTCGAACATGGAATCGGCAAGCCTGAGGCTCGCTTGGTAGCATGGCTTGTCCAGCATCATTTAATTCTCTCTTCGACAGCCCAGAAAAAAGATCTTGGTGACCCCGACGTCATCAATGAATTTGCCGAAATCATCGGTGACCAAACGCGTCTCGATTATCTTTACGTTCTTACTATCGCAGATATCCGCGCCACTAATCCAAAACTTTGGAACTCCTGGAAAGCACAACTGTTTCGCGATCTTTACGAATTGACCAAACGTGCATTTATTCGCGGCCTTGAAAACCCACTCGATGGAACGCAGCTTATCATTGAGAAAAAGGAAAAGGCCCGAGCTTATATTGCTACAGCGGCAGTCGATGAATCCTGCGTCGAAGTTGTATGGAAACTATTTGATGACAATTATTTCCTCCGTTATCGGAGCTCTGAGGTTGCCTGGCATACAGAATGGTTGGTTGGCTCTGATATAAAAAACTCTACTGGGTTAGTCGATGCTCGTCAGCGTCGAACAGGGGACGGCATTGAAGCGGTCATACTTACCAACCAAAGAAATCGAACCTTCGCACATGTCACTGCTACATTAGATGAATTGGGCATGACTATTATGGACGCACGAATTGTGCCTTTAGCGAACAATAAAAGCATCGATACTTATATATTTATGGAGTCTGACGAACGCGTCGATATTGACAAAAATCGAATAAATACGATTAAACACTCATTGATGCAAATTCTTACGCTTGGTGATCAAGAAACTCTCACAGTAACTCGTGCTATAACCCGTCAGGCGCGTATGTTTAATACCCCAACACGAGTAAATTTCGACTCGACCATTTTAGGAGGCCAAACTGTACTCGAATTAGTAGCAGCAGATAGACCCGGATTACTGAGTAGGATTGGGACCGTATTTATGGAGCAAGGAATAAACATTACTTCAGCGAAAATTATGACAATTGGGGAGCGAGCTGAAGATGTTTTCTACATTAGTGATTTATCAGGTGCCCCACTCACTGAGATTACACAGAATGAACTTGCAGAAGCTATAATAAAAAAACTGGTTGAATGATAGATAAGCGGAAGAGACTCGAATGCAAAAACTAAAAACTATAATTGAAGACGCCTTTGAAAATAGATCCAAAGGTTTTAAAGATAGAGATGATGTTAGTGAGGCGGTACAAATGACTATCTCACTTCTCGACTCTGGAGAGCTGCGTGTCGCTGAAAAAAGAGGCTCTGACTGGCACGTAAATCAATGGGCAAAGAAAGCTGTACTGCTCAGCTTCGCCCTTAATGATAATAAGGTCATCGAAGGAAATCACAGTCGTTTTTATGACAAAGTTCCGATGAAGTATGCAAAATATACAGAAGATCAGTTTGCCGCGGATGGCGTGCGAGTTGTTCCAGATGCAATCGTTAGGCACGGCGCTTATGTAGCTCCTAATGTTGTTTTAATGCCAAGTTATATAAATATTGGTGCCTATGTTGGAAAAGGAACAATGGTTGATACATGGGCAACTGTTGGTAGTTGCGCACAAATTGGTAAGAATGTTCACTTATCCGGTGGTGCTGGAATAGGCGGCGTTCTAGAGCCTTTGCAAGCCGGACCGACGATCATTGAAGACAATTGTTTTATTGGAGCCCGCTCCGAAGTTGTAGAGGGCGTAATAGTTGAGAAGGATTCAGTAATTTCTATGGGCGTCTACCTTGGACAAAGCACACGAATTTACGATCGTGAAACTAAAGAGGTCTCTTTTGGCCGTATTCCTGCCGGCTCAGTGGTCGTTGCGGGTAACCTGCCATCTTTAGACGGAAAATACTCATTATATTGCGCGGTAATTGTAAAAAAAGTTGATGCCAAGACTCGAGCAAAAACCGAATTGAATGATCTACTAAGGAATTTGGACTAAGAAAATATGCTAACCGTATTTGGATTAAAGAACTGCGATGCCTGTTGCAGGGTACGCAAATACTTCTCAAAAAATGGCATTGAATTCCTCTTTCATGACGTTCGTGATGATGGGCTGGATGATCAAATGCTCATGCGTTGGGCAAATCGGCTAAATTGGGCAAAATTGCTGAATAAAAGAAGCCTTACGTGGCGAAAAATACCTAAAATGGATCGAATGGATATTACAGCTGATAAAGCATTCGCTTTGATGATTGAAAATCCGACCCTTGTAAAGCGTCCTGTAATAGAATCAGACAAATTTATCGCCGTTGGCTTTTCCGAAAAACATTTTGGCGAATATCTAAATGACTAACCTAATAAAAAGTCCAGAAATTGACCTTCTATGTGAGCTCGTCAAACGTAAATCTGTGACACCTGATGATGCTGGATGCCAGGAGTTATTGATCGAGCGCTTACAAGCGATGGGGTTCGAATGCGAGACGATGCGTTTCGGCAATGTAACAAATCTCTGGGCACGCCGTGGCACCACATCACCTGTGTTATGTTTCGCCGGCCATACAGATGTTGTTCCACCTGGTGACGAGACACAATGGAGTAATGATCCTTTTCAACCAACAATCATGAACGACATTATTTATGGTCGAGGTACAGCTGACATGAAAAGCGGCCTGGCTTCGATGATCGTAGCGATTGAAAATTTCCTGCAGGCTAACTCCCAACACAATGGCAGTATTGCAATGCTCATCACTAGCGATGAAGAAGGTCGAGCTCGAGATGGCACACTTAAAGTGATGGAAGAAATAAGTAAACGTGGCGAATCTATTGACTGGTGCGTTATCGGTGAACCGTCAAGTCAAGATATGCTCGGTGATTTAATTCGTATTGGCCGACGCGGTTCTTTAAGTGGAATATTGAAGGTAATGGGCACTCAAGGACATGTTGCCTATCCACATCTTTCTGATAACCCCATACGACGATTTGCACCGGTACTATCAGAACTGCATAACATCGAGTGGGATCAGGGTAATAAATATTTTCCACCTACCAGCTTTCAGGTGGTCGACATAAAAAGTGGTGTTGGTGCACCCAACGTGACGCCAGCAGAATTATCGGCTCGTTTTAACTTTCGCTACTCGAACGTTTGGGATCATGAATCGCTCAAAAAGCGCGTCCACGAAGTCTTCGAACAACATGATATTGACTATGAGCTAAGCTGGCACCTATCTGGCGAGCCTTTCCTAACTAAGCCGGGTCGTTTGATCGATGTTGCTATACAGGCGATAACTGAAAGTACAGGCAAAGAACCCCTTTTGTCGACTGGCGGTGGTACATCTGACGGACGCTTTATCTCTCCAGCTGGCGTAGATGTTGTCGAGCTAGGTCCTGTTAATGCATCTATTCACAAAATAGACGAGCATGTCAGGATCGATGACGTCATTAAATTGACAGGGATATACACGAGGATGATGCAACTATTGCTTTAGTGCCGCAAATTATTCCAAGAAGCAACAACTGCTAGGCAAACCATGGTAACAAAAACCCAAGCCGGCATCGTCAACCCAAGAAACTGCCATGAAACCTCAGCACACTCTCCAGAGCCTTTAAATACCATATTAAGAGCGTCCACTAGCGGAAAATTTTCGAGCATATATCCCAATCCAGGACCACAAGATGGAATTTCATCGGCTGGTAAATTCTGTAAATGCATATGCCATCCAGCAATAGCGGCGCCTAATGACGCCAATAAAACACTGAGCGCAGCATAAGCATAAGAAGCAACTTTCTGTGGTCCATGAATAGCTGCTACAAGAAACGTCATTCCCAGAGCAATTACAGCTATTCGCTGCAAAATACAAAGCGGGCATGGGTCGAGTAGCAATACATGTTGTGAATAAAGCGCAAAAGCCAGCATGCCCACACAGCTGGCCGCACCTATCAGGTTAATATTTCGCTTGGAAGGGGCCTGCACTTAATTTCTCAGTTAAATTTAAATTCAAGGTCAATTTGCACTCGATTATAGCCATGTTCAGTACCCTGAAAGCGATCTATTTCATTAAAAAGAAAGGTCCCACCAAGTGCTACTTTTTTTGAAAAACCATATTTTGCACGAAGAAGATGTCCCTTGGAGTCAGTACCGCCGCCGCCAAAATCCGAATCGTTAAAAGCAGCGATAAGTGCATCAGCTTCGATATCTTGGTAAAGCCAAACAAATTGCATGTCACCCTTCTTCTTCAAAGACCCGAGCGTTGCGCCAAATGAATAAGCGGTATCCTCAACACTCACTTCATTGTTCTTTGTATATTGAAAATATAATTTTAAAGGCCATTCCATAACTTCTGTATCAAACTGCCCAAAGAATTCAATGTTCTTATACCCATAAATATAACCATCGCCATCTTCGTTAACAGAGTTACCGCGTGACTTAGCTTTATAAAATGGCTCATAACCAATAGTGTTGGTATAAGCAAAATAACTAAGGCCTGTTGTCAATTTACCGACATCGCCTAAGTCCAATTTTACTCCCGCCTGAGTAGAGTAAAGCAATGAATCACTCTCACCTGCACGTTCGTCAACAGAAAAAGCAGCTATGGTCCCAAAAAACATACCTGATCTAAACTTTGCAGCAATACCTTCAGGGTTTAAGTCTCCATCCCATATTAGCGGCGCACTTCCTGCACGAAACATTGGATTTTTCATTTTACCAGCATTGATTGAAACCACATCATTCACCCGCCAATCAACATAGGCTAGATCAACACCTATATCTTTGGTAGAAAAACTTCCATCTAAAGTTTGATTAGTCGAAACCGGATTTTCACCGCCTGTCGCAAGACGAAAAACAAACTTCATATTCTCCTGGATTTCAGCGTCCAGACCAATGCGTGCTCTAATTCGCATACGATCGCGGTTAGGCTCACCATTTTCGTCGATACCTTCATAACGAAGACGAACGTCACCCTTTAATGAAAGGCGATCAGTCCAATTTTTATCTTCTGCAAGCGTTGGCGCTGAGAAGAAAAAAATAGTCATTAAGAATATGAATAAAAAATTGCATGATTTCATTGTCATGTTCGGTGGTTAATTATATTTTTATTACAGATACATATTTTAATGCTAGATATATTTCAATTTAAATAAACTTTTATTACAAAACTATTAAACTTTTCTAGCTCTTGGCAATTCCGCCACCTTTTTTCGCAGGTACGCAGGTTCAACATCTTTAGGCTTAATTGCATTAGCAATATCCGCCAAAGTAAGCAGCCAAGCAGCTCTCGGGTAGAGAACCTTCGATTGTCCACCAATCCACTGAGCATTTATAGCTGTCAACTCAGGGTAACGTCGCCAGCCCTGACCTGCGATTATAAACATCTGATCGCGAGTTGAAAGCAATTTGATAACATTTTGACCTTGCAAATATTCACTAGCAATTAGCCGTGGAAGATTGTCCTTATCGCGCGCATATAATCCGAGATAGACCTCATTCATATGAGCGTCTTGTGCAACTGCAACTAGCTCGGCATCCGATGCATCTAAAGTTTCTGCTGCTATAGCGGCAAGAGAAGACACAGGAATAATATTAAGCCCCGCACCATGAGCGAGACCCTGCGACACCGATGCTGCAATACGCATACCTATAAAAGAACCCGGTCCGTTACCTAGAACAATCGCATCAAGATCAGTCAGCGACATCCCGGATTCATCTAATACTTCACGAATCATAGGCATCAGCAAATGGGTATGCTTGCGTGGCTGCTCAGTATGACGTTCGACAACTGTGTCACCATTAGATACGGCAACCGTGCATGCGACGGATGATGTATCAATGGCTAGAAGTTTTGTGGTGCTTTTCATTTATGTGCAGCCAAGAAGCTCGATACCTCATTTAAGGCTGATGTTGAAGGCATAGGTGAGAGACAATCGAGAAACATTTTGCCATAGCTCTTACTTTTTACTCTTGGATCACACAACACCACAACGCCATAGTCAGCCTGATCTCGTAACAATCGCCCAGCACCTTGCTTTAATGATAGCAAAGCGAGTGGTAATTGATGCTCCATGAAACCATTACCACCTTGCCTTCGAATAAATTCCAATCGTGCCATCATTAATGGATCAGCTGGCGAGGCAAAAGGTAATTTATCTATCGCAACAATACTCAATGCTGGCCCACGAACATCGATACCCTCCCAAAAACTAGCAGTGCCTAGCAATACAGCATTACCAGCCCTCCGAAATCGACGTAGTAAGTCATCACGAGGTGCATCGCCTTGGATCAGTAGCATCCTGCCACTGAGGGCCTCCTTATTGGCCTTAAACCACTGTCTCGCACTATATAATGCTCGATGGCTTGTAAATAGGCAGAACATGCCACCGGTCGTAAAGTCCAACATCGGTATAATAGATTCAAGCATTACATCAGTGTGTCCTGGATCAGATGGCTGTGGCATATTTTCGGGCAAATAAATCAATCCATTTTGCTGTATCGGGAATGGACTTGGAAAGGTAAGCCCTGTAACGTCAATTAAGCCCATACGAGCCCCAAAATGTGAAAAGTCTTCCGCTATCGCCAAAGTGGCCGACGTAAATATCCAAGATTTAAGGCCATTTCCAATCACCTTGCCCATCTTTTCAGAAACATCTAGTGGTGTAAGATGAAGGCGCATACTACGAGGATGAATTTCCAACCAGCGCAATCCATCCCATGAATCATCGCTAAATAAAATCCTCAGTCGTTCTATCACATATACAAATTGCTCATGTATTTTTTCAAGCTCAATGGATGCATTAATAATTTCATTGACAGCGGCCTGCATATCCTCAAGAGCATGTAAAAGGATGTCGAGCGGTTCACGAAGCTCAATCATAAGTTCGTTGAGTTCATGTCGACCCTCACTACGAGGCGCATCGGCGCGCAAATTGCTGATTGCCATCTGTAAATTGTCAATACGACGATTCAACTCTGGCTGCGAGAGCGACAATGTTGCAGCTCGCGTTTCATCAACAAGCCTTTCAAGCTCACGACTGCTAAGTGAAACTCCAAAAAACTGTACCGCCAAATCAGGCAGCTGATGTGCTTCATCAATAATAATGGCATCAGTGCCAGGAAGAAACTCTACAAAACCTTTTTCTTTCATGGCTAAATCAGCAAGCAATAGATGGTGATTTACAACTACTAAATCCGCTTCCTGAGCTGTTTTTCTCGCTTTTGCGACATAACATTTGGAATATTCGGGACACTTTTGACCTAAGCAATTATCTGACGTTGATGTAACCAGTGGCCAAATTGGCGAATTTTCGGGTACTTCAATCAACTCAGCTTTGTCGCCACTTGTTGTACGATATCGCCATTGTTGAACTTCATCTAGGTCCTCAAGAAGCTTCCGTGACGGATTTGTTAATTGATCCAGGCGTTGTAGACATAAATAATTTGCACGCCCTTTCAATAATGCAGTTGATACAGGTCGACCGAGTGCCTTTCCAATCAAAGGAAGATCCCGATGATATAATTGATCTTGTAGGGCCTTGGTTCCAGTGCTGATAATTGTTTTTCGGCCGCTTATTAAGGCTGGAATCAAATATGCAAATGTTTTTCCTGTGCCCGTTCCGGCTTCGACTACTAATTTATCCGAGTTTGCGATGGCTTCGGCCACTGCCTCAGCCATCCACTCTTGCCCAGCTCTAGGCTGGAATCCTGGTAGCAGGTCCTTGAGTGGGCTTTGATCACTAAAAAATTCAGTAAAAATCGTCACCGATTAACAACATCAACGAATACAAGTAATACTTCAAGATTTTTTGCCATAAGAAGGCCAATAATTTAATGCGCTAAAAAAATTAATAAAAAACTACTTTTCTGCAACGATATACGCAATCCATGCGTAATCAGCTTCACCTTTTTCATCAGGCATAAATTCACCATTGCCTTCACCATCCTCATCTTCGCCCTCCCAATAAACTGTAGCCTTACTAAAACCAGCCTCCAGTAGCAATTCTTTTATTTCAGGAGCCGACCAAAGACGCCACTCATAGGTAAACGCTTTTTTGATTTTCGAACCATCTTTGAAATGAAAGTGAATGTGACAGCGTATAAAATTTGTGATTGGATGAAATTTAGCCTGATGCCAGATATACGAGAAACCATACTCCTTGTGTTTAGTTGTCTCTTTAGTCTCTTCTTGCGCCTCAGGTCCACCAAACATGTCACAAAAGAAAACACCATCATCTACCAAAGCCGCATGGGCCTTTTTAAAGTATGCACGAAGCGCATCACGTGTATCAAAAATAAAAAAGCTAAAATTAAATGCTGCCAGCAAATCAACTTTAGGTACCTCAGCCATCAATACATCAGATTCAATAAGGCTGACGCGAGCTTGGTCCTCTGAATCAAGCTTACTAATGCGATTTACACGCCCCCACTCCAGTACCAATGGATCAATATCCACACCAATCGCTTGAAAATTTACACCCTGTCGCACCCATTGGCATGATGCACTTGCCGAACCGCAGAAATCTTCACGAAACAAGTATGCAGTTCGACCTATCAGTGACTTAAATGTAGCCTGCAAGAATTGAACCTCACTTTCGACATTCTGTACGGATATTTCATAAAGTTCGTGAATATCAGCTTTATCAGCCATCGTCTGATGTTTACTTGCAGATTTAGCGCTCATACTAGTAATGTTGTCCTGAATGTTTTTGCCAAAATGTAGTCATACATTGTAGCGACCTAAGCAGCAATTGACATAGCGTTTAATGCGTCAATTAAAATCTCTACCCCCGCACCTTTGCGATGCGCATTCTCACTGATCGAACGACGCCATTTTCTAGCTCCTGGCTGTCCAGCATAAAGACCGAGCATATGCCGCGTTACGCGACCTATTGGCTCACCATATTGAATTACCTCATCGATATATGGCAGCATTTGTTCCACGATATCCCGCCTATCTGGCAGTGCACTCTGAGGGTTAAAATATTGCTCTAATTCAGCAAGAAAATAAGGCTGATAATAGGCCTGTCTTCCTATCATTGCGCCATCGAGATGTTGCAGTACATGCTCCACTTGAGTGATATCTGTCAATCCGCCATTGATAACGATTTCCAAGTCGGGAAAGTCATGCTTTAGTCGATAGACTCGATTATAATTCAAAGCCGGCACCATTCGATTTTCTTTAGGGCTCAGTCCATCTAGAACTGCAATCCGTGCATGAATGATAAATTTCCGGCACCCAGCATCGATCAAAGGCTCTATAAAATTAACGAGAAATTCATAGCTATCCAAATTATCTATCCCAATTCGGGTTTTTACGGTAATCGGAATATCAGTAATGTCTTTCATCGCGCGATAACACTCGGCTACTGTATCGGGAGTTGCCATCAGGCAAGCGCCAAACTGACCGCTTTGAACTTTGTCGCTTGGGCAGCCAACATTTATATTAATTTCGTCATACTTATAGTCATGAGCTTTCGACGCAGCGCTGGCCATCCACTTGGGATCACTTCCACCAAGTTGCAACGCTAATGGATGCTCCTCGTCATTGAAGCGCAGAAAACGGTCAGAATCGCCATGATAAATTGCAGCAGCCGTAACCATTTCTGTATAAAGGAACACCGAAGGGCTTAGTAGTCGCATAAAATAGCGGCAATGTCGGTCAGTCCAGTCCATCATGGGGGCTACAGAGATATTAATAGTCATCGAATTCTTCTTAATTTATACGTACGATCTACAGAAAAAAGATTAATACCTTAAACGCAATAAGAGCCTCTGCCTCAAATTGCCTATCATTTTATTATAACTCAATTAGTCACATAACTATCTGTTATTTATAACATAAATATATGCGAATCTTTCAGTAAAAAGATTCAAAAATCAATAATACAAACACAGTAGAATACAAAAAATGGTCAATCAAAGAGCAACTAACGTTACATGGCAAGATGGTGAAATTTCGCGCGAAGATCGATTTAATATCTTCAAGCAGCACGGTGCGACAATTTGGTTCACAGGGCTATCTGGCAGCGGGAAAAGCGCAATTGCTATTGCGCTCGAGCAGGTTCTGTACCAAATGGGAAAACTATCGTATCGACTGGATGGTGACAACGTTCGTCTTGGAATTAATAAAGATCTCGGATTCTCGGAAGCAGATCGAACTGAGAATATCCGTCGCATTGGTGAAGTTGCAAAGCTCTTTAGCGACGCTGGTGTAATTGCTCTCTCCAGTTTTATTAGTCCCTACAAGAGCGACCGCAACGAAGTTCGAAAACTGCATGAGCAGGCTGACCTCAAGTTTATTGAGGTGTTTGTTGATTGCTCATTAGCGGAAGCAGAAAAACGTGATCCGAAAGGGCTTTACAAAAAAGCACGTGCAGGTGAAATTAAAAATTTCACTGGTATCGATGACCCCTATGAAGCACCCGTAAATCCAGAAATATATTTGCGAACTGATAAAATGACACTTACTGAAGAAGTCCAGATTATTATGGATCACCTTGAAATGAACAATCTGATTCCTAGTGCTAAAAATCAAATCAATGCAGCGATCTCATCATGATTAAACCGCATGGAGCTGAAGCTCTTAATCCACTGTTAGTTACTAATTCTATCGAGCATAAACATCTGCTCACCGAAGCTGAAGATCTACCCTCTTTATTATTGACATCATCTGCCGCTGCCAATGCAGTCATGCTTGGTGGTGGTTACTTTACACCTCTTCCTGGTTATATGAATATCGCAGACGCCTTAAGCGTCGCGCAAAAAATGCATACCGTAGATGGATTGTTCTGGCCAGTTCCGATACTAAATCTAACTGACGATACAAGCAGTATCGCTGGCGTAGATCGTATAGCACTTCGAGATCCTAATGTTGAAGGCGAGCCCGTGATTGCGATTATGGATATTGAGTCGATTGAAGAGCTCTCAGTAGAGCAGAAAAATATCATCACCGAACATATTTATGGCACGCTCGACAAATCCCATCCTGGTGTTACAGTATTTCAAGCGCAAGGAAATCACTGCGTATCTGGACCTATTAAAGTTTTGAACTTAAGTTATTTTGCCTCTGAATTTGCTAATACATTTCAGACAGCAGTAGAAATTCGCGAAGATATATCTGCTCGCGGTTGGAAAAAGGTTGTCGCATTTCAGACTCGTAATCCAATGCATCTTGCACACGAAGAATTATGTCGTATGGCAATGGAGCGATTGAATGCAGATGGCATCGCCATTCACATGCTTTTAGGAAAGCTTAAATCTGATGATATTCCGGCATCTATCCGTGATGCTTGCATTCGCAAAATGGTCGACGTGTATTTCCCTGAGAATAATGTCCTGATATCAGGTTATGGCTTTGATATGTTATACGCGGGACCACGCGAAGCAATCTTGCATGCAATATTTCGCCAAAACATGGGTGCAAGCCACCTTATTGTTGGCCGCGACCACGCGGGTATCGGTAATTATTATGGCCCTTTCGACGCACAGGCGATATTTAAAAAAATTCCCGATGGTGCACTCGAAATCGAAATATTTAACGCTGATCATACGGCGTGGTCAAAGAAGCTCAACAAAGTTGTCATGATGCGGGAGGCACCAGATCATGAGCCTAGCGATTATGTTTTCCTATCTGGAACCAAGGTTAGGGAAATGCTTAGTAACGGAATCGCACCACCACCCGAGTTTTCCCGTCCTGAAGTTGCTAAGATTTTGATGGATCATTATCAGCTAACCAATTAATTTATAGCATTGATGAAATAAATAAATGATTTGAAACTTAAGTAATCGAATGTGAACTTATTACCTTCTACTAAAAAAAACAGTAAATCAGACTTCACATACAGCCTCAGCAACCACATACAGGGCATTTCTTGGCGGACGGTAATAAACAGTGCGTTTACCGGCGGGCTGTCGACAGTAATAATACCTATAATGCCTTCAAGGCCTTACCTTATGCATGATGTCATCTTGATACCTTATTTTGGACATACGTAGGTTATAATGCGGAAGTGTACTACCAACTTACAAACCAGGCCGAAAAATATCTCCTGTCTCTTTATAAGCAGGACAATTTAGCAGGCGAGCTCAAACGCAATCTCGGTGAGCTTATGGCATGTGGCGAAGCTAATACTGATGCTGCCTGTCGTGTGTTAAAGCTCAGTCGCCGAACCCTACAACGACGCTTAAAAGAGGAGAAAACGAGCTTTCAAAAAGTCTTACAAGAAGTACGAGCTGTCCTGGCAGTCAACTACCTTTCAGATGATAGACTACAATCTCTTGAAATCGCCATGTTGCTCGGCTACTCAAATATCAGTACCTTTACGACAGCATTCAAATCCTGGTATGACATACCCCCAGCCGAATATCGGCAGAAATTTCTTAGCATCTAACAAGGTAGTGATTTATCGATCTTCTTCTACATATTAATGATTTTTTTTAGAGGTTATATCAACCTACGACAACAAAAAATGAACCAATTAATGAAACAGATATTTATATTATTGACGATCACCATCACATTTACTTTGGGAGCTTGCGGTGGCAGAGACGAAGTCGCATTTCCAGACCCCACAGGCAAGGGCAGCATTCGTATGATTAATGCTATCAAAGCTTCATCAGGCATAACTTTTAAAATACAGGAAAGATTCCTTGCAACAGCAGATTATCGTTCGATCACGAATCTTTCAGAATATGATGATCTGCAGTATATATTTAATTTTGAAGTCAATTATGCCGGTGCAACAAGTGCAACTCGTTTTGCCACCAAGTCTCTCAAAATGATTATAGATACTCAGCAAACGATACTACTGAGCGGCACGCTCGAAGATCCATTGGTCACAGTCTGGGAGACTCCGAAACAAAATTTTGAAGATGGGGATCTCACTTTCAAAGTTCGATTTGCCCATACAGCGGAATCCTATGGCAATCTGGATATCTACTTCGTTCCTCAGGGAGACGCTCCATCTTTGGGTGAGGCTATTGGCACGCTCGCATTTGGAGAAATACTACCATCAGTCAATCTTACAGCTGGAGGTTATGTATTGACTCTCACTGAAGCAGGCCTACCTGGTAACATCGTTTTCAAATCTGATTCTGTTTCTTTTCTACCTGGCACTCAATACACTATTACTCCATTTGATGGCGGTGAAAACACTTCGGCACCAATCATCGTAAAATCATATTCAACGCAGTCCGGAGTTGGCAATCATGTTGAAGCGGCAATTCTAGATGCCAACTTTCCCTCTAAGTCCGAATTTATACATGCTTCACTTACTATGAATTCTGTCGATATATATGACGAATCAATAACATCAACTAGTCTCCCCTGGGTTTCTGGACACAATTTCAAGGACGTTACAAATGAAGTTACATTACCACTTGGTAGTGATCCTTTTGTTTATGTGCCCGCTGGATTAATTGCACCGGAATTAATTAATTTTGTTATTAATGAAGATGGCGGCATTCGCGCCAGAACGCTCGCTGTCGGTTCAAATAATGAATTCCGTGCCAGTACTTACCTTCCAGATCGACGTCCATTAGATACCGCTGCAAAATTACAGATTTATAACTCAAACACTAATTTCAGTGCTCTTGATATATACATTGTTGAAGCTGATACACTGATTGATGAACAGTCACCCATAATAACTGAACTACCCAAAACAACTCCCACGAGCGCCGCTTTATTGCCTGCGGGTAATTATGATATTTTTCTTACCGAGTCATCAGAAAAAACAATACTTGCAGGGCCAATTAGATTAGATGCAGAGCTTGGAGATGTCTTCGGAGGCATTATTTACGATATGGTGGATCCTGCCATTCTTGAATTTGTATTAATTACAGAAAATCAAACTCCATAAGATTCGGTAATTTTTATATATACTTCCCTATGCTTCATTGCAAACAACGCAATCGTTCAACATGTTCTCCTAAATAAATAATTACATCGAAAATCCTAGTAATAATTTCCCGACTAAAATCTTCTTTTCGTCACTACTAAAAATTCATATTTTTTTCAGGATTTTCAGTCACTTGAATTTCGCTAGATTCAGTAGATGAAATCGATGTTTGCTCAACAATAACTGGAATGGCTATGATCATAGACATCTTGCCATCAGTATCTTTGATGGATGCGGTGACATTAAGAAAAATACGGCCCATTTTCTGCGGAATAATTAACACACGCTGCAACAAAGTATTTCCATTTGCAGCTGGCTCCAAGTAGACTTTTTGAGGCTGCGCATCTGCAAAAGTCATTGATGAAGAATCATTAATTTTAAATTCTAAGTGAATCGGACGAGATTCCAATGTGGATATCAACCTCAATTGAATAGCTACTTGTTGATCGATAATTGGTGTACCAATGATTTCATATTCAATTTCAAATGGACTGCGCTCGAATCCAGAAGACTCATATACCGCAATATTCCCATTTACCAAAGCTGATTGGACATTTTCCTCATCATCTTTATCGGCAACACCACATGCAGCCAGTAATGACGCTATTATAATAAGCCAAATTAATTCTTTAATTTGTTTCACAATTACTATACTTAATCCTTTTTTCTAGCGAACTTATTGTCCGGTTAATGAAATCCTTAATCATACCTGCGAAAGTTAAATACGGACATAAACTAAAGTGTAAGTATTAGATGACAGCACAATTCAAACCCACAATCGAAAGACAGGCACTGCTTATAGTTTGTCATTTTTTTAATATTAGAGAGCGAGATAATCTCTTAAAAGAGTTATATCAGTTTTTTTAATGCTATTGACAATCATTCGCATTTAGGTTTGAATCAAGCCATGTATGTATGTATATGCGAAGCTGTTACTGAAAAACAGATAAACGAGGCTGCGGAAGCAGGCGTTAAGGACTTATGGGGCCTCCGAAAGGAGCTTGGAGTTGCCGTTGGTTGTGGATCTTGCAAAGAAATGGCTTCTAAAATCTTGCGAAAAAAAAGACAAAGTAAGTTGCAGTTTGAGGTAGATCAATACCAACCTGCAAGTGGCTAGATCTCAAATTATATTATAATTGAATAATCAAAAATCTATATCGCGCAATTTTATCAGGATTTGCGGAATTACTATTAAATTCATTGGTATTAATTAATAAAACATGGTCAGTTATATGACCCTTAATTGAGGGTCAGAATCAAATAACATATTGCAGGGGCGCGGAACACAGGCTGCAATGAGAATCGCAATGATAATTGTTCTCAAAAAACAAGAGAATTCATGTACTTATATCATTATGCTGACACCCAATAATTATCGTAACCTTTAACCTCCAAACTACTGTGGAGTCCGTCATGAAAGGTGACAAAACCGTTATCGAATATCTCAATAAAGTACTCAAAAATGAATTAACAGCTATAAATCAATACTTCCTGCACTCACGCATGTTGAAAGACTGGGGGCTACATAAACTGGGTGATTATGAGTATGAAGAATCCATCGATGAAATGAAGCATGCTGATCAATTAATTGAAAGAATTTTGTTTTTAGAAGGGCTACCAAACTTACAGAAACTTGGAAAACTGAGAATAGGTGAAAACGTACCTGAAATTCTGCAATGTGACCTTGATATGGAGCTGGATGCAATTCCTGATTTACGCGCTGGTATCACTTACTGTGAAGCACATAAAGACTATGTAACAAGGGACTTGTTTGATTCGATCCTAGTTTCAGAGGAAGAGCATGTGGATTGGTTGGAGACACAGATCGGCTTAATCGAAAAGGTTGGAGTTCAGAATTACCAGCAATCACAAACTTAAATCTTTCCTAAATTCAAAGAAGACCCTCAAAAGGGTCTTTAATAAAATGAATTAAGGTATTCATGGAGCATTACAAAAAAACGCCTGATCTAGCTTTGTTAACTAAACCAGGCGCTTACATAACGTAATATGGCGTCCCCAAGGGGATTCGAACCCCTGTTGCCGCCGTGAAAGGGCAGTGTCCTAGGCCTCTAGACGATGGGGACGCAGTTTTTTTTAAAACAATAAAAATCATGGTGGAGCTAGGCGGGATCGAACCGCCGACCTCTTGCATGCCATGCAAGCGCTCTCCCAGCTGAGCTATAGCCCCACTGAGCGCCGCACTTTACGGGCATCAGCACGGGGTGTCAAGAGGTACTTTCTTTTCTTCTATTCCCTTTTTAATCAGTAGCTTGCAGTCTTCTCGCTTTAATAAACTCTATTGCTGAATCAAGCCGAGCAATCGTCTTGTCTTTCCCAATTAACACCAGCGTAACATCTATCGGCGGCGAAACAGACCCACCAGTCACGGCCACTCTGATTGGTTGTCCGAGCTTACCCATATTGATTCCAAAGGATACGGCAGTTTCTTCAATAGCCTTAGCAATAGCACTCCGCTTCCAAGCTGGTAAAGTAGTAAATGTGCCTCGAATTGCTTGCAATGGCTCCAGAATAACTGGCCTAAGATTCTTTTTGGCTGCTTTCACGTCAATTTCCTCAAAATCCTCGTAACAATATCGAACGCTCTGAGCCATTTGGCGCAATGTTCCAGCGCGCTCCCTAAAACCATCAGCAACGTCTTGCAATGTTGGACCGCTCGATGAATCAAGACCTATCTCTTTAAGAAATGGCATCAGGACTTGTCCCAAATATTCTGTAGGAGAATTGATAATATTCTGCTGATTAATCCACAACAATTTCTCAGGATTAAATGAGGACGCCGAATGATTTACGTCCCCAATGTCGAAATGCTTAATCATTTCATCAATTGAAAATATCTCCTGATCACCATGTGACCAACCTAACCGAACCAAGTAGTTAAGAATTGCTTCTGGTAAGTATCCTTGCTCACGATAGTCACGAATATCTACCGCACCATGACGCTTTGAGAGCTTGGCACCATCTGAGCCTAAAATCATCGGCAAATGGGCATAGACTGGTGGCTCTGCGCCCAGAGCAGTCAGCATATTCATCTGACGTGGCGTATTGTTAAGATGATCGTCACCTCTAATGACATGGGTAATCTTCATATCAAAATCGTCGATGATTGCTGTAAAGTTATAAGTAGGGGTACCGTCTGATCTGGCAATGATTAAATCATCGAGCTCAGAGTTTTGAAAGACAACCGTACCACGCACCTGATCTTTAATGGTAACAACGCCATCCAGCGGATTACGAAAGCGAACAACTGGCTGCACACCCTCTTCCACATCAGACCGATCACGACACTTGCCATCGTAGCGAGTCTTCTCGCCTCGTACCCGCTGATCTGCCCTTAACTTATCGACGCGCTCTTTAGAGCAATAGCAATAATAGGCCTTGCCTTCCTCTAACCACTCAGCGATGACCTGCTTATAACGACCAAACCGTTCCGTCTGAAATATGGGCCCTTCATCCGCTTGTAAGCCTAGCCATTGCAGACCATCAAGTATTGCTTTGACATTACCCTCGGTGGAGCGCTCACGATCAGTGTCCTCAATGCGCAGTATGAAAGTACCCTGATGATGACGGGCATAAAGCCAGCAGAAAAGTGCTGTTCTAGCACTTCCCAAATGAAGAACACCAGTAGGACTGGGTGCAAATCGAGTTCTAACGGTCATTTCACGCATTCTTTTAATAGCTGAAATATCGCAGTATTTTAGCAGAAACACCCCGAACTAAAGACAAAGACTTAGGCATATACTATGTTTCCATAATCGCTAGTACTTCGGCGGTTTTCGCCCGCATCAATGCAACATCACCGCGGCTTTCAACGTTTAATCTAACCACTGGCTCCGTATTAGAGATCCTAATATTAAAACGCCATGCTGAAAACTCAAACCCATATCCATCAATATTCTCTACGCTGATCGCCTCAGAGGAAAAATGATCATGAAGAGCCTTAATGGTTGCGTTGACATCAGTTATCTGGCGGTTTATTTCCCCACTCGCCGGATACATCTCCATTCGCTCGCCGATAAGTTCGGACAATGACCTACCACTTACTGATATCAACTCAGCTACGAGTAGCCAAGGAATCATTCCACTATCAGCATAGGAAAAATCACGGAAGTAATGGTGTGCACTCATTTCACCACCGTATACTGCGTCTACCTCTCGCATCTTCTCTTTAATAAAAGAATGCCCAGACTTACTTTGAATGGCTTTACCGCCCGCGGTTTCAACGATATCCAATGTGTTCCAAATCATTCGTGGATCGTAAACAATCTTAGATCCTGGAATCTTCGTAAGGAATACCTCAGCAAGCAATCCGACAATATAATATCCCTCGATAAAAACCCCATTTTCATCGAAGAAAAAGCAACGATCAAAATCACCGTCCCAGGCGATTCCCATATCAGCACTATGTTCGACAACGGCATGTGAAGTCACGGCCTGATTTTCTTTTAGCATAGGGTTGGGAACACCATTAGGGAATGTGCCATCTGGTTTATTGTGCAACTTCACCATCTCAAACGGCAGGCTACCTTCTAAGCCATCAGATGCGATGCCACCGCATCCATTACCTGCATTTACGACGAGCTTAAGTGGCTTTAATTTTTGGATATTCACATAGCTGAGCATATGCCCAATATATTCATCGAAAACTTTGATTTTGGTTCGTTTGCCACCGTCTGCTTTTTGTCGGTTATCTGATTCGGCCAACACTCTAATATTTTTTAAGCCAGTGTCAGCACTGATGGGTCGTGCATTCTCACGAACTAACTTTAAACCATTAAAATCAGCAGGATTGTGGCTCGCGGTAACCATGATGCCGCCATCTGCATGCAAGTGGCTTGTTGCGAAATACACCATTTCAGTACCACATAAACCAATATCTAAAGCCTCAACACCTGCATCAATTAGACCTTTAATGATTGCATCCGAAAACTCTTTACTGGTGAGTCTCATATCACGGCCAATAACGACCGTTTTGGCATTTAAGAAAACACCTAATGCATTACCAATTCGATAGCAAATATCAGAATTGATCTGATCAGGTATTCGCCCACGTATGTCATAAGGCTTAAAACTCTCAATTCGAAGGGTCATTCAATAATTCCTTCATATCTTTTAAGTCGCCAAATATATAAAACGATGAAATTACAAGATTTTATGGCTAAAAAGACCCTTCTCAACTACGTCCCCTTCCAATCGCATAATACTGTAATCCAAAATACTCGACAGTTTCCGGCTCATACAAATTTCGGCCATCGAAAATAACATTATCGGAAAGTTTATTTTTGAGTAATTCGAAATCTGGACTTCTGAATTCCTGCCATTCTGTAATAATTACCAGAGCGTCAGAACCCTCAACAGCGTTGTAAGCTGTGTCACAAAGCTCTAATCCTTTTTGGTATACATATATTCGATTGGCCTCTCCCATTGCCTCCGGATCATAAGCACGAATATTCGCACCTGCCTCCCACATCTCCTCCATGATTACACGACTAGGTGCAGCACGCATATCATCAGTTTGCGGTTTGAAAGAGAGGCCCCAAAGTGCAATTGTCTTACCATTTAACTTACCGCCATAATGCTTATGTAGCTTCTCGACTATACGATGCTTTTGTCGTAGGTTAACTTCCTCTACTGCTTTTAATAAAACTGCATCATAACCAGAGTCTGCAGCTGACTTGGTGAGTGCCTGAACATCCTTGGGAAAACAAGAACCTCCATACCCAGCACCAGGATGAATAAAGTGATAACCGATTCGTGGATCTGAGCCAATTCCAAGCCTGACTTGCTCAATATCCGCTCCAAAATGCTCCGCCATATTGGCAAGCTCATTCATAAAACTAATTTTTGTAGCTAGCATTGCATTCGCTGCATATTTAGTTAGTTCCGCTGATAAGATATCCATACTAATAATTCGATCATGATTTCTATCAAATGGTTCATAGAGTGACTTCATTAATTCGATTGCACGGGGTTTATCAGCGCCAATAATAATCCTACTGGGATTCATAAAATCGCTGATCGCCATACCCTCTTTCAAGAACTCTGGATTAGATACAACGTCAAGTTCAACTTCGATGCCCCGCAAATCCAAAGCAGCCTGAACTTCAGCGGCAACTCTGTCAGCTGTACCAACTGGCACCGTCGACTTATTAACAATAATTCGATAGTCATTCATATTTTCGCCGATTGCCCTAGCCGCCGCTAGAACGTATTGCAAATCAGCAGAACGATCCTCATTAGATGGCGTACCTACAGAGATAAATAGAAAAAGACCATGATCCACAGCCTTCTTTGCATCAGTTGTGAATTCAAGTCGGTGTGATTCGATATTTCGCTTAATATAGACATCAAGATTAGGCTCATAAATCGGCACCATACCGCTGCGCAGACACTCAATCTTCTCTGCATCGAAGTCATAACAAACAACATGATTGCCCATTTCAGCCATACAAGCACCAGTAACAAGTCCTACATAGCTGGAGCCAAAAATTGAGAGTTTCATCGCATCTAGGCCCACCATCCAATTAATGGTCTATAATTGTACACAGACTTCAATAAATTTTTGCACACACTCTCTTCTTCGGTCCGCCCAACTTAACTGCATGGTCAAAAAATAAATTTCTAAAGATGAAAATTTATACACACATACAAAGAGTGAATCAGACATGGGTTTAATCATATCGTTAGTTTGTACACTACTAATCACTGTGCTATTCATTTTAGTATTGCGGCCAGTCGCTATCGCAACTGGATTAGTGGATACTCCAGGAGGTAGAAAAACGCATAAAAATCCAACACCTGTCGTTGGCGGGATCGCCATGTATCTTGGGTTATTTTTTGGTGTGTTATCACTTGAAATCCTACCCTACGCAAACTGGTTTTTACTAGGGGCCTCATTATTAGTGTTAATTGGCATAATCGATGATCGCTACAACGTATCTCCGATAGCCCGACTAATCGCCCAAACTTGGGTTGCATTAATGATGATATTCCTGGCTGACATTCAAATTGAAAATATTGGCTCACCATTGTTTTTTAACTGGAATCTAGGAATTTTTTCTATACCGATTACGATCCTAGTTACTTTAACCATGATAAATGCATTCAATGCTCTTGATGGTATCGATGGACTATCGGGTGGGGTAGCCTTTATTGCATTAAGCTTCATGGCATTTCTCAGCATAAATAGCATTACCTTAGATTTGATTTTGCTATTAATGGCGACCATCCTAGGGTTCCTTCTCTGTAATATACCCTCAAATTTCAATCGAAAAGCAAAGTGTTTTATGGGTGATGCAGGGAGCACCTTTATAGGATTTTCTATAATTTGGCTTGGAGTATCACTCAGTCAAGGTGAATCATCTTCAATGTCTCCAGTGACAGGGCTTTGGCTAGTCTCCATACCTGTTTTTGATTTTGTTGTTAGCATATTACGACGAATTTTAAGTGGAAAGTCCCCATTCAGTCCTGATCGAGATCATTTGCATTATATTTTACTGGACTCGGGTCTTTCAGCCAAGAAAGCTCTGGTTTTAATATTAATAATGACCTTTATAACCTCAACTATTGGACTCGTCAGTCAAATATTTTCTGTATCTGATGGAATTATGTTTTTGCTATGGGTATCTTTAGGTGTAATGTATTATTTTAATATAAAGCGAATATATAAAAACCAAAAAAAATGAAATAGCAAAACCTCTAATCAATAGTTCTTGTTCATGCAGGTCTATAAAAAAAATTTAATTCCTTTTTTAACTCATCAGGAGGAATTGGTAGATCGCTAAAGATCTTCCAAATTAGACCAGAATTAGGAAAAAATACCACCCAAACAGTCAAAAATATTAATGCAAAATAAATAATCATATTTTGCTTATCTATATACCAAGATTCTACCTTACCCTTATATGGCGCAATGACATTGTCATACAAATTTAAGGTATCTGTGTGGCTCTCTAAGATATCTTCTTCCTTACGAAACACTACCGGGCCAATGCCAGACAGCCCGGGCTTCAATCTTGAAATAATCTCCTGAGAGTCGGCAGGAAAAGCCTCAAAGCAACGAAGGGTTTGAGGTCTAGGGCCTATAAAACTCATACTCCCAAGAAAAATATTAAGTAATTGCGGGAGTTCATTAATTTTTGTTCTTCTCAAGAAGCGACCAATGGGTAACACTCTGGGATCATTCTTTATGGTTATAGTGCCAGTCCCAATGCTAGAACTATTCTTAAGCATTGTTGCAAACTTAAAAAGATAAAAACTCTCTCGATTTTTACCCACACGCTCCTGAAGGAAGAAGATTTCTCCCTCACCAGATAATTTTAATATAATTATTATTGGTATTAAAAAAGGGGAAAAAAAAATTAACGCGATCCCCGAAAATAATACATCAAAAAATCTAATCAAAATCACATCCTATCATCAAGATATTTACCTGTTTCTTTGTGAGAAAAATCAGGCAGTAAATCAAGAAATAGGTCCATGATTGATTGCTTATCCCATAAGCCCTTTTCTCTCATTAATTCTAAACCAGAAATAAAATTAT